>JAJRQG010000024.1 GCA_024280395.1 Gammaproteobacteria bacterium
TATGCCGATTTGAAGAAACGTAAGATTATTGTTGCTACTGAATACAAAACATTAAGCGATAAATTCCTCAGTGAAAATGGTTTTGATTATCAATTGATCCGTTCTTATGGTGCAACTGAAGTTTTTCCACCTGAAGATGCCGATATGATTATTGACAACACCAGCACGGGGACCACTATTTTGGCGAACCACTTGAAAATTGTCGATACGGTTTACACCAGCAATACCCAGTTTTTTGCCAATCAAGCCTGCTTGGATGATCCTGTGAAAAAAGCCATCATTGATGACATGTTGGTCTTGATGAATGGCGTGCTTAATGGTCGCAAACGTGTGTTGTTAGAAATGAATTGCGATGAAAACAATATTGAAAAAGTAGTCGCTTTGCTACCAGCTATGCGCGCACCTACCGTTGCCAAATTGTACAACAGTAAGGATTTTGCGGTTAGAGCCGCGGTTAAGAAAAGCCAGGTCAAGGCATTGATTCCCCAATTGATTAAGGCTGGTGCGATTGATATTTTAGAAATACCCATTCGCAAGGCGATTTAGAGGCAAGAAACATGTTAAAACTGGATTTCAATGAACGGGCTGACTCAATTCCACAATGGTTGCAGGACTTTAGGTTGGATACTGCATGCTTGTGGAAATACCCCAATCGAGCTGAGGTTGAACAGTTAATCGCAGAAAAATTTAATACCGATTTGGATCATGTTTTTCTGAGCAACGGTGGCGATGAGTCGATTGAATTGCTATTCAAACTGTGTAAATTAAACCAGCAAAGTCTATTGTTGCCGCTTCCTGCTTTTAGCCAATACACACATCAGTTGGATATTTGGGGAGTTGATTGTATTCAGGTTGCTGGAAACAAAGACCTGTCCATTGATGTTGAATCATTAAAAACCCAATTAAAACCCAATCAATGGCTAATTATCACTCGACCCAACAATCCAACAGGTGAATGTATTGATGACAAAACCTTAAGTGATTTAATCAAGAAGGCGAAAAGTAAAGGAGCTAACGTGTTTTTAGATGAAGCTTATGTGGAATTTTATCAAGAAAACAGCGAAACAAATTATGCGCTTGAATACGACAATGTGATCTCACTGCGGACATTTTCCAAAGCCTTTGGTTTGGCAGGTGCAAGGTTGGGATACTTGCTTGGCAATCAACAGTTGATTGCTGGATTCAAGAAAATTGCCATGCCATTTAATGTTAACAACCTAAGCTTGCAAACGGCCAAAGCAGCTTTAGAAAACACCCGCGAAATGCAAAGTTATTGCCAAAATATTGCCGGCAACCGCCAACAAGTGTTCGATTTACTTCAGTCAAGTGGATTAGAAGTATTTGACGGCAAGGGCAATTTTTTATTATTCAAAGTAAAGCCCAAAGTTAAACAAGTTTTGGCTTCTTTTATGAAAAAAAACGGCATTCAAATAAAAACCGAAGTCAATGATCTGCCCAATTGGGTGCGCATCACCATTCCAGAAAAAATAGATTTATTGTTGCATGTATTGGGCACGGTGTTTCAACCCGAGATTATCGGTTTTGATATGGACGGCGTTTTGATTGACACCAGTCTTTCTTACGATGTGTGTATCATGGAAACAGTTAAATACTTCACTAAAAAGCAAATAAATGTCGACAATGTCGTCGATGTTCGTAAAAAAGGCGGGTTTAACAATGATTGGGACTTAACCCAAGAATTGATTAAACAACAAGGATTCAACATCAAAATGGACAAAGTAGTGTCACAATTTCAGAAATATTACTCAGTATTTAAGTTCAATGAAAACAACCTATTGACCAATGCAAAATTATTTGAAGGCCCGTATATTACGGCTATTATTACAGGCAGACCTCGCGCTGAGGCATTGGACGGTGTAAAACAATTAAACATTGCCCCTGACAACATTATTAGTGCAGATGATGTCAAACAACAAAAACCCTCACCCGAAGGCATCAACGCCCTAAAGGCAAAAACAGGTAAAGCAAATATGTGGTTTTGTGGTGATACGGTGGATGACATGCAAGCTGGCATTGCTGCCAATTGTGTGTGTATTGGGATTGGCGGAGATATTGACGGTCACGCAGAAAATTTATATAAAGCCGGAGCAGATATTGTTCTGGATAACATCAATCAACTAGAAGAATTGTTATGATAACCATTAACAGAACAACCAAAGAAACCCAAATCGAGCTTAATTTAGCCATAAACAGCGAGAAGCCAAAGGCAAATATAGAGACTGGCTTGCCATTTTTAAATCACATGTTGGATCAACTGGCATCACATGGCGGCTGGGATTTGAGCATCAACATGCAGGCTGATTTAGATGTAGATGACCACCATGGCATCGAAGATGTCGCTATATGTTTAGGCCAGGCTTTGTATAAAGCATGGAAAGCCCAAACCAATAAAAGGTATGGACAGCGGTTGTTGCCTATGGATGAAAGCTTAACAATGGTGGCGGTGGATTTATGCGGTAGACCCTATAGCGTGATTAATCTACCATTTAGCATGGAACGCTTGGGTGGCATCAACACCGAGATGTGGGAGCACTTTTTCTACACTTTTGCTATTAATGCCCAGATTAATCTACACATTAATAACCAATATTTCAAAAACAACCATCACTTAATAGAAGGTGCATTCAAGGGGTTGGCTTATGCACTGAAAGAAGCGTTAATGCCAGCAGAAACCATCACCACAACCAAAGGTGTATTGTGAAAGCAGGGATTATTAATTTAAACTCTGGTAATTTGTTAAGCATTGTTTCGGCGGTGGACAAATGCGGGTTTGAAACCACGGTTATCAACGAGCCACAAACTGGTTTCGATGTATTGGTGATGCCTGGGCAAGGGCGATTTGGTTATGTTTCTCAACAACTAGAAAACAATAATTGGCGGGAATTTATCCTCGACTGGATCGCACAAGGCAAACGCATTGTAGGAATTTGTGTGGGCATGCAATTGTTGTTTGAAGACAGCGTGGAAGATGAAAGCGCCAAAGGTTTGGCCGTTTTTCCTGGATCGGTTGAAAAACTTAAACATAAAAAAACACCCATGGTCGGCTGGGCTCAACTAACCTCAAACGATGAATTTTATTCTCAACAATTTGTGTATTTTGTTAATTCCTATGGTGTTGCGAACAGTGATTATTGCATTGCATCGGTTAATTATGGCGAGAAGTTCTGTGCCATTGTACAAAAAGACAATGTGATTGGTTTTCAATTTCATCCTGAGAAATCGGGTGACTATGGCTTGGAGTTATTAAAAAAATGTCTGAATTAATCAAAAAAACTTCTCTCGTCCCACGTATCATTCCCTGCTTAGACGTAGCTAACGGACGAGTCGTCAAAGGCACGAACTTCAAGAAACTGTTGGACATGGGTGATCCCATTGAATTGGCATTAAAGTACCAGCACCAAGGAGCAGATGAAATCGTGTTTTTAGACATCAAAGCCAGTGTCGATAACCAAGCATCCGCACTTGCCATGATAAAACAAGTGGCAACAACTTTGTCGATTCCTTTTACTGTCGGAGGAGGCATTAAGCAACTTTCTGATGTAGATAGATTTTTTAATGCAGGAGCAGACAAAGTCACGCTCAATACTGCTGCGGTTGAAAATCCTGAGTTAATCAACCAAATTGCCAACAAATACGGCTCTCAAAGCTTAATAATTGCCATTGATGTTAACCACGAAAGCAATGGTGAGCATGTGATTTATACCCATGGCGGCTCCAAAAGAGTAAAAAAACCTTACCAAACATGGATAAAAGAAGTGGTCGAACGAGGAGCAGGAGAAATTTTAATGACTGCCATGCACAAAGACGGCACAGGTTCTGGCTTTGATTTGGACTTATTAGAACAAGCCAATTTCCCATTGCCAATTATTGCCTCAGGTGGCGCCAACAAGCCTGAAGATTTTCTACATGCGATTAATGCCGGTGCCGATGCGGTGTTAGCAGCAGGTATTTTCCACCGCGACGAATTCACTGTTTCTGAAGTTAAAAACTATTTAATAAACAACAACATTTCTATGAGAGTTTAATTATGCTAATTCCATCTATTGACCTACTAAACGGCAAAGCCGTACAACTACAACAAGGGCAGGCCGATAAAAAAATTGTCGAAAAAGACGATGTGTTTGCTTTATTGGAGGAATTTTCACTGTATGGTGAAGTGGCGATTATTGATCTAAATGCTGCTATGGGCACGGGCAGCAATCAAGCGCTTATCGAGCAAATGTTGCGTAAAAAGCCGTGCCGTGTTGGTGGCGGTATCCGTGATTTAAAAACTGCCAAAGCTTATTTGGCAGCTGGCGCAACAAAAATCATCTTAGGAACATCTGCCAGCGCTGATTTTGTCAAAAAACTGCCCAGAAATTCACTGATTTTTGCCATTGATGCCAAGGGTGATTATTTAACCACGCATGGTTGGCAACAAACCGCCGATACAAAAATTGTTGATATTATTTCAGACTTAGCAAAAAACTGTGGAGAGTTTCTTTATACCCAAGTCAAGAACGAAGGCATGATGGGCGGTATAGATAAGGTCAGAATCGAACAAGTGATCAAAGCATCGCCGATTCCTGTAACCGTTGCTGGTGGCATTTCCAGTTATGAAGATTTACAATGGATAAACAACAAAGGAGCCAACTCACAAATTGGTATGGCGATTTATTCTGGCGCCATGCAGCTAGACAAAGGATTTATGTCGTTGCTTGATTTTGAAAAAATGGACTTGATCCCGACCATTGCCCAAGATGCCAAAACAGGCAAAGTCTTGATGATGGCCTATTCAACTAAAGAATCATTGGAGATGGCATTATCACAAAGAACGGGCACCTATTATTCACGCTCTCGCCAAGAGTTATGGACCAAAGGTCTAACCAGTGGCAACACACAAAGATTGGTACATGTAGATGTGGATTGTGATGGCGATACGATTTTATTTCAGGTTGAACAAGATGGCAATGCCTGTCACTTTGAGCGTTACAGTTGTTTTGCCAGTCAGACCAAAAACTATTCATTGAATTATTTGGACGAAATCTTTGAAACCCGCTTGGCCGAAGTCAATGACAAGCCCTCGTTTACCCAACAATTATTTGCAAGCACTGACTTGCAGATCGAGAAACTCGAAGAAGAATGCCAAGAATTGATTGAGGCCACCGACCACAATCACGTGCGTTGGGAAGCGGCAGATTTATTATTTTTCACCCTTGTCATGGCAAAAGCTAAGGGTGTGAGTATTACTGAAATTGTGAATGATTTACGGAGCAGAAATAATGAGCGCTAGGATTATTAAAGCAAAAGATTACAAACGTGCCGAGTTAAAAGACAATCAACAAATAGAAAACACCGTTGCCGAAATTCTCAACGATATTCGCATTAATGGGGATACAGCCGTTAATCAATGGAGCGAGAAAATAGATGGCCAGAGGGGTGAGTTAATAGTGCTTAAAGCATTTGAAGAATATGATTTAAAACCAAAACTATCCGAAGCGATTAAAGTAGCCCACCAACGCATCAACGCATTTTGTGAATTTCAAGCAAAAGACCTCGTCAATGATTCTTTTAATGATGGTTTCGGCGAATTTGGCTACAAATATCAACCTATTGAGCGCATTGGCGCTTATATTCCTGGTGGGAGATTCCCGCTAATTTCCACTTCTTTAATGACCATAACACCGGCAAAAGTGGCTGGATGCCCAAACATTATTGCGTGTTCACCCTCCAATCACCCCGCTCTATTGGCTGCTGCTTCATTGGCTGGTGCAACACAATTTTTACACTTGGGCGGTGCTCAAGCCATCGGCGCATTGAGTTTTGGCTATGCCCAAATTGATGCCGTTAATATGATAGTTGGCCCGGGCAATGCTTATGTTAACTCTGCTAAAGCGCAAGTACAGCACCGCACTAAAATAGATACTTTAGCTGGGCCAAGTGAGTTATTAATTTATGCTGAAAACCTACAAAACCCTGACTGGATTGTACTTGATGCATTGGCGCAGGCTGAACATGATCCCGATGCCATTTCATTGGTTGTCAGCACATCGCAACAACTGTTAGAAAATCTTTACACCCGTACAAATGCAAGTGCGTCGGGACAAAGCTTGATCGAAAACAAACAAATTCTCTTTATCTTGTGCGAAAACCAAGCCCAAGCGGCCGAGCTAATCAACGACTATGCCCCCGAACATTTGCTCGTCACTAATATTGATTGCGACTTGAATTTATTCACCAATTACGGTTCATTGTTCATCGGTGAAAATTCCGCGGTTGCCTTTGGCGATTATTGCGCAGGTCCAAACCACACACTGCCCACCAATGGTGCAGGAAAGAATTCTGGCGGTTTAAGTGTGCACCAGTTTTTGAAAGTCTTGTCCACGCAAAAAGTCAACGACAAAGGACGTGTTGAATTGGTAAAAACCTCAAGTATTTTGGCCGAAGCAGAAGGATTGGTGTTTCATCAGCAAAGTGCGGATGTGAGGAAATAGCAATCTACAACTTTTAATTTTTGTTCCTGTTGGAAGGCAGGCCCACCTTACAACAATGAGTTATAAAAGAATTGTGAGTTAAATTGTAAAAACACTTTACTCCTAAAAGCGGGGACAGAAAAGATTAATTGCATTGGCTAAAATAATGTTGAGATAAGAAATTAACAAATTCAGCTAAATTTTTGATATATACGCAAATAAGGCAGTGGTTTTTATGATTTCTTAATGTTATTTTTGTTAAAATCACTCTTTTGCATGACGACAAACCCATCAGATGATCAAACACTTACAAGAACTACTGGAAAAAGCAGTTGAAGATTTACAGAGAAAAGGAATTTTCCCAAAGGATTTAGCACCCAACATTTCCTTTGAACGCACGCGCAACAAAGATCATGGTGACTTTGCCACCAATATGGCATTGACCTTGGCGAAACCTTTGTCCAAACCTCCTCGTGAAATAGCACAATTGATTATCGATGAACTCATTGAGTCTTCACATGTTGCCAAGGTGGAAATTGCCGGCCCTGGTTTTTTGAATTTCTTTTTAACAGAGAATTGTCGCCGTCAAGTAATCAAACAAGTATTAAAGCTACGCGATAAGTTTGGCGACAATCAGTTTGGCAACGACAAAAAAATTACGGTCGAATTCGTTTCTGCCAACCCAACAGGTCCATTGCATGTTGGTCATGGGCGTGGTGCGGCTTATGGCGCGTCATTATCCAACATATTAGAAAAGAGTGGTTACCAGGTTCAACGTGAATATTACGTCAACGACAATGGCAGACAAATGGATATTTTGGCCACTTCCGTTTGGTTGCGTTATTTGGAATTGTGTGGAGAAAAAGTAGTTTTTCCTGACAATGGCTATCAAGGTGATTACATTGTAAATATCGCGCGTAAAGTACGTAAAAAATATGGTGATAAATTTATATTCAATAACCAAGAAGTCTATGAGGCCGTCCCTGCTGATGAAAAAGATGGTGGCAACAAGGAATCACACATTGATGGACTGGTAACCAATGCCAAAAACTTATTGGGCAAAGAAAGCTATGGCAAGGTTTTTAAGATAGCCTTGAAAAATATATTATCCGGTATCAAGGAAGATTTAGAAAAATTTAATGTGAGTTATGACTCTTGGTTTTCTGAAAAACAATTGCATGATGGTGACACCATAGATCGAGCTTTGGAGTTACTTGATGATAAAAAATACCTGTATGAAAAAGATGGTGCTATTTGGTTTATGGCGACCCATTTTGGCGATGAGAAAGACCGTGTAGTTACCCGTGAAAACGGACAAAAAACCTATTTTGCCTCTGATATTGCCTATTTGTTAAACAAATTTGAACGTGGATTTGAGGGCGCATTGTATGTATTTGGTGCTGATCACCATGGTTATATAGCCCGCTTAAAAGCCGCTGCTAAAGGGATGGGAATCAACCCCAATGATATTGAGATTGTATTAACCCAGTTTGCCAACTTGATCGAACATGGTGAGAAAGTCCAAATGGGAACTCGCTCTGGCAAATTTGTCTCCCTATCACAATTGGTAGATGATGTCGGCGTTGATGCAGCACGTTTTTTCTATGTGATGCGCAGTCATGATCAACATTTGGACTTTGATTTAGACTTGGCAAAATCACAAAGCAGCGACAATCCTGTTTATTATATTCAATATGCACACGCACGTATATGTAGTATTTTTGACAAACTCGAACAACAAGCCATGCACCATAACCTCGAAATTGGCAATGCAGGTTTGAATTTATTGGTAGCCGATCAAGAACAAGATTTATTGCGTGCCATTGCTTCATATCCCGAAGTTATGGTCGCTGCTGCTCGAACCCGTGCGCCACATTTGCTGGCCAATTATTTAAGGGAACTGGCCCAAAACTACCACAGTTATTATAACGCTCACCAGGTTGGTGTTGATGATGAAAATCTTCGAAACGCCCGATTGAACCTGTCTTTGGCAACAAAAATTATATTAGCGAATGGTTTGAAACTATTGGGCGCATCAGCACCTGTTTCTATGTTTTCTGAAGACATGAAAGAGCAAGCATAAACCATGGTAACAAAAAAGACAACGCGCAAAAAGACAAAACGAAAAGTAGCTGGTCGTTCTACAGCCAAACGCAGAACACCTGGTTGGATTATTATGCTTTCAGGCATGTTAATTGGCTTGTTGTTTGCTGTTTTTGTCTATGTCAATGGTTGGGTGCCAAAGCCGGAGCTAGAAAAGAACATACCTGTTGCCCAAGAAAAGAAAACCAATAACAGCAGTACGATTGAAGACAAAAGCGCAGACCTAAGTATAGAACCCAAGAATAATTTTGATTTTTACGAAACGTTGCAAGACATGGAAGTAGTGATTGATGAAAAGGATATCACTCAAGCTGAAAATCGACAACCCAAATCGTTTATTATACAATTGGGCGCATTTAGAAACATTAATGATGCAGAAGCATTAAAAGCACAAGTGGCTTTTATCGGCTATACCGCTGAGATACAAAATGTAACCGATGTCAACCAAGTACAATGGCACCGCGTTAGATTAGGGCCCTATGACAGTAGCAGAAAAGCCGATGTCATTAAAAGAAAAATGGAATCCAATGGATTTAATGCATTTATTTTAAAGGAAAACACATAACGGATAAAATCCAACCAAGAGGTTAAAAACCATGAAAATTATAATACTTTTATTGATTATCAGCACCCAGTTGCTAGCGAAATTACCAACACTGAATGTGATGCGCGAATTGCCCGCAATTGATGTGGCTGTTGAGATGAATAAATCATTACAGAACACCAATAAAACTAAACCTTTACAGTTTGCTATTGCGACTGAAATCAAGGAAGTTTTTGTTAAAAATGGTGAGGGCAAAGGTGGTCAATGGGATCAGTTAAAAGATGGTTCATGGGTATGGCGTTTTGAAGTGTATGCAGAAAATGCTTTGTCATTGGATTTTGGACTATATAATTTTTATTTACCGCCTACTGCAGAACTGTCTTTTTATGACCAAAGAAGTGAATTGGTCAAAGGACCGTTTACTGATAAAAAGAACAAACCGCACAAGCAATTGTGGCCCGGTACGATTATTGGAGATAATGTAACGGTTGAACTAAGGGTCGCCGACAAATACAAACGCTTTGTGTCTTTTTCAATCAAAAATATTAACCGAGGATTTAGAAGTATTTGGGGTGATGTAGATTTCATTCATAAAGTGGGTCAACAAAAGTTTTGGGACAGTGATACAAGCAATATAAATGTAAAGAGCCAGAGTTGTAATGTAGATGTTGTTTGCGATGATGGCGATGGCTGGCGAGATCAAATTCGTTCAGTGGGGAGATATGAGATTACAAAATCAGATGGCACCTTTTTATGTACTGGTCAGATGATTAACAATACAGCAAACGATGGGAAACCATTGTTTTTAACGGCTAATCATTGTGGGTTTGATAGTACAACTGATGCATCTATAAATATCTGGTGGAACTATCAATCAAATCAATGTAGGACCCCTGGATCTTCAGCAAGCGGGACGGTTATTAGTATTTCTACCTTCAATGACACCCAATCAGGGTCTACATTTAAATCCAGTAACCAGTCCAGTGATTTTGCCTTATTAGAGCTTGATGACATTCCTCCTGCTGCTTATCAGGTTTTTTATACAGGTTGGGACAGAAGAGATATTGCACCCTCATCAGCTGTCAGCATTCATCACCCCAGCGGAGATGCAAAAAGAATCAGTGTTGAAAACAGTCCCATGTTGATTACTTCATCTGGTGACACATCATCAGGAGGGACTAGAGATTTTCTTTTTGTAAATGCTTGGGATATTGGTACTACCGAAGGAGGTTCATCGGGTTCTGGTTTATGGAGTCAGGATAATTTATTGGTCGGACAACTTAGCTTGGGAACTTTTGAATGTGGTAATTTGGATTGGTATGGCCGTTTGAATAAATCATGGGAAGGCGGAGGTACTGCCAACTCTCGCTTAAAAAATTGGCTCGACCCGACCAACACGGGCGTTCAAACTTTACAAGGATTGGGGGAATGTAGTCCCATGACTGTTACTATCGCCCATAACAGCAACAGTGAAGAAATTGGTGTTGTGCAAAATTTTTCAGCCAATGTTAGCGGAGGGGTTGCTCCTTACACATACAGCTGGGATGTTAATGCAGATGATGCAAGTGATGGCAACAATGATTCTATCTCTGCCACCTATTCTCAACAATTTATTGGCAATGTTAATATTAGCATCACCGATGCCAATGGATGTACTGGTGGAACAAATAAAGCAGTAGTGATTCAAGCGCCTGAAATCAATCTTCTCAATCAAGGTTCTGTTCCTGCCCAAGTATGTGGCAACAATGACGGTTTTATTGATCCCGGTGAACGCTGGAGAGTCCCTGTTACCGTCCAGAACAATGGTTTTGTCGATGCGAAAAATGCATATGCTGTGTTTGTAAAAAATTCCTCTTCTGAGTTTGAAGTGACAGCCAGCGATAATTTCGGCAATACATTGGGGGCTTGTGACAAACAATTTATTGATATCTCTGGAACCGGAACAGATCTTAACTTAATTGCTGTTTCTCCAGATTTTCCTGCCCAAGATGATGGTGTTGCTGCGGTAAGCCTTGCTCAGCCTTTCGATTTTTATGGACAAACTATTAATGGATTATATTTAAGTACCAATGGCTATATTTCTACAGATCCCAATGAAAATGGCTCAGATTTTGATAACGATTGTCCTTTGCCAGCGATGCCAAACCGAGGTTCTACACAAGCAAGAATTATGCCTTTACACGATGATTTAATTGTACAAAACATTTTTCACCAACACTTTACTAGCTGTCCAAGACCAGCAAATTCCAATCAAGACCTAGCTTGTGATGTGTTTATGTACAAAGGCGTCGATCGGTATGATCCCGATGACAGTACTGTAGAAAATTTTGATTTTGAAGCCATATTGTATCCATCCATCAGTTTGTGGGTTTATCAATACAATGGAGAAGGATACAAACCTGAAACATCAACCATTGGTTTACAAAATAACAATGCCACCGATGGCGCCGCTTTTGCTTGCAATACAGCCAATTCCATTAACTCCCAACAAGCGGTTTGTGTATACCACAAAAACTTCCAAGATAATCCTGGTGATGATTCTAAGTTATTTCTCGAAACACCCGTCATAGCATTGGGCAATATGCCTGTTTCAGGACAGCAATCAGATTTTTTAACTTTTAGTGTAGATAAAAGTGCCAAGTGCGATTCTCCCATTGAGATAGATATGCAAGCTGTTGTTTATGAATCTGGCTTTAATCAAGACAATAACATATTACTATCCACAGTGTTGGGAAACAATGGCTCTTGTTCAGTTGTTAATAATTGCTCAGCAGATGGCAACAACGATATTCAGCCCACCAATGGTTTGTGGTACAATATTAACCGTTCAGGCAATGGCAATGACATGTACTTTTTAGACAGCGCTTTGGTCTATGTTCAGTACACCGCATTAGAAGACCGCTCCCCTATTTGGTATATCACAGGAACTGAAGGTTATTACCAAAACAATCAAGCTTACAATGATTTAAACAAGCATCAGTACAATGGTCCATTTTTGAGTTCAACACGAACCATTACCCAAGTAGGGGAATCTCATACTACTTTGATTGATGCCAATAATGCGATACAAACCCGCACCATTAATGGCCAATTTAGCGCCGATTTAATACAATTATTTGCCTTTAGTGCTGCCGCTACACCCAATCAAAGAACAGGGCTTTGGTACAATGCTTCAGAGTCAGGCTGGGGTGCAACTGTTGGAACTCAAGGCGATGTTGAAGTGGTGGTCAATTACTTATTTAACAATTCAGGACAACCCTATTGGGTGCTGGGATCTGGCAACAATGCTGCTGTTGAAGACATTGACATGATTTATTTCAATGCATTTTGTCCACATTGTCCTAGCGTGCCTTTGGATTCTTCTGTTGTTGGAAACGTAAGGATAAATTATGATGCTTCAAATAAATCTGCAAACTTAGAGAGTATGTCGATAGATGTTAAAAATGATGACCGTAGCGGTCAATGGGACAGAACAAATTTACCAATCACCTTGTTAACTCCGCAACTCGATTGATTGTTGGTCAGAAATAAGTAGCTTGAGTAGTATCAAGCTGCTTATATATGTTATGAAAAAAATGATTATTTGAGGCTTCTAAGTTTTTCTTGCCACATTTCATAACTAACGCATTGCCAAAGTAACATGTAATCTATTTCTTGGTTAACTGCTTTGGGATCTTTTAATAATTTGTTGATCCTGTCTTCTTGAATATAGTTTTGCCAACTGGCATCTGCACTGCTTAATAAGCTTTGAACTCTTGGGAATTCTTTTTCTAAGACTCCTTTAATAAATAAGGGTGTTAAAGTCGTTAGTGTCTTTCTTCGGATAATCAAATCTGGCAATACACCTTTAGCTGTTTGTTTTACAAAAGCTTTGGGTGATTGATTGTTTCCCAATATCCATGCAGGAATAGACATCAAAAATTCGACTACTCGCCTATCGCGAAAAGGATGACGAACAAACAACCCATGCCGATAACTAAATTCATGATCTAGCCATACGTTTTGGGCAGTAGAAAGAGAATAAACCAGATCAAACTGTTGAGGATGAGGATGATTGAATAATTTAGCCGATGAGTCCTGTATTTCTTCAAATTGTTTAAGGGCTTGTTGATTTAACCAAGGGGCTGAATGTTTGATTTTTCCAGTCCATTTTTTTGGTGAAACCTGTCTCAACCCGTTAATAAATCCTGTGGTCTTCATGGTTGAATACAAAGATTTAACCGCCTGAAATGGACGTTTCTTAGCCTGATCTACCAACCAATATATATATCCTGTATACAAATGATCAGCAAATACTCCACTTAACAGTATTTTTATATTTTTACTGTGGGCTTTTTTATAAATGACTTCTTTTAAATTTCGATAAGGATTATTCAATGGCGAATTTAGACTGACTGGATGGGGTTGTTTTAAGGGCCAGTAAGATTCACCCACAAAAGTATTCATTTCCAAACCCATTGTATCCAATGAACGCATAGAATCAATCCAAAGAGATTCATTGGCTTCAGGTATGGTTGGAAACACATACGAAAAAGCACTGACTTTTTTATTTACTTTCAGTGCATTGGCAGTAACAAACGTTGAATCCATGCCTCCACTCATCATTACTCCCACGCGTTCTTGACCTTGGGTTTGATAAGAAATTGCACTTTGCATTAATGCTAGAAATTTCGACGATAAATTTTCAACAGATGTATTTTCGAAATTTACATTTTCAGGAGGTTGATAATAATTATTCGAGGTAATCTTTCCATTTTCGAATGTCAAACATTGCCCTGGATTCACTTGTTTGATGTGTTCAAAAAAATGGGCATTCGCCTGTGGTTTGCTCAACGCAAAATAATGAATCAACCGACCCTCATTGACTATTGTATTGCTTTTATTCATTAACAAATCGGGTAAATCAGATATATGTAAACCATTGTTTTCAGCAATACAATAATGTGCCGCAAAATCTCCCAAAGCATCATTGCTCAATGTAATGGCACCCGTTTTTATATCGACTTGCAACACAACAAAAGAACCATAGCAATCATTCAATCCATCAGTGCCTTTGTCGAGTAGTATTGAATGAACGTACTGTGCTGCTGTGTTTGAAAATTCTTGATCTAGGAATCCATAAAACAGAGTGATGGCTTGATGATCTTCATATACCGATAATACATCAGTGGTATGAATAGAGAATACGACTTTATTAAAAGTTGAATCAATCTCCCACGATTGAATTATCTGTTTATCTGTTCCTCGTAGCTCTAACATTTTTACTCAACCACAATTTTGGTATTTGAAAAACCTTGGTTTTGTATTTTGCCAATAATATCAATGATGTTGGCCTCATTTGTCAGCGGGCCAATTCTTACTCTGTACAATGGATTATCCACTAAGGTCTCGGTCACATGAACAGGCAAAATGAAAAATATACTCAGTTGTTTAGCAATATCTAAAGCGGTGGTTTTCTGAGAATATGCACCAACTTGAAGAAATTTCAAACCATCACTGTTGATTGATTTTGAAGTATAAGCAACTTGTGTTTTGGTGTTCCGTTGATCATTGGGGTGCAATAAACGAATATGTACATTGGCCAAACCCTTTTTGTCATAATCCAATGCTTTGGCAGCCGCCCAAGATAAATCAATGATACGTTTACTCTTAAATGGACCGCGGTCATTGACCCGCACAATAACTTTTTTATTGTTGTCCAAATTGGTCACTTCCACATAGCTGGGCAAGGGCAATGTTCGATGCGCTGCGGTGAGTTTATACATGTCAAATATTTCCATATTGGAAGTGGTGTGGCCATGAAATTTTTTGCCGTACCAAGATGCCGTGCCGGTTTGTTCGAAATCTTTTTTAGTATCAGCCAGATAATATGTCTTGCCAAATACCACATACGGCGAATGATTGCCATAGCGACTTTTGGCTTCAGGTTGGATATCCCATTGTTCTAGAGTACTGATGTCAAATTCAGGAGAGTTGGGTGCCAAATCCTGCTCAATCGCATAACGCCCTTCGTTGGTGATTGGTGTTCTTTTTTTATTGTTATTAGAACAATTAGATAACAAGCCAACAAACAATAATATAATCATTGCTCTGAAAACTCTCTCAACAGTCATTCCCGCGCAGGCGGGAATCCATTTTAGAGATAAGCCAATGTTGTTTGAGATATAGATTCCCGCCTGCGCGGGAATGACGTTAGGAGAATTCTGTAGACAAAACTTAGCGCTGCGCATTACTTTTTATTTCTTGAGAGAGTTGATAAACTGCCATAGCATACATTTCGCTGTGATTGTAGCGGGTGATGACATAAAAATTGTGCATGCCAAACCAATAATCCATGTGGTCTTTTTGTTGTAATTGGGTCAGAGAGACCTTGGCATCAGGACTGAGAACTTGTTTAGTTGAATAGCCCATGTCATTTAATTGTTTAACGGTTAATGATGGCTTTAATGCTTGTTTCTTCAATGCTTTAAAACCTTTAGAGGTTTGTGCTTTAATGGCAACGGGTTGTCCTTTTTTCCAGCCATGGGCTTTAAAATAATTGGCGACACTGGCTATGGCATCAGGAATATTATTCAATAAATCACGTTGCCCATCTTTATCAAAATCAACGGCATACATTAAATAGGAACTGGGCATAAATTGACCATAACCCATAGCTCCGGCATAAGATCCCTTGGTCTCTAGTGCTGAAATTTTTTCTTTGTGGGTCAATACGATAAATTTTTCTAATTCTTTGGTGAAAAAGGGTGAGCGTTTTGGATAATGAAACGCCAGTGTGTACAAGGCGTCAATTACACGATAAGAGCCTTTATTTCCACCATAATTGGTTTCTACACCGATAATTGCAACAATGATTTCTATCGGAACACCAGAAGATTTACTTACAGCTTGGAGAATTTCTTGGTGCTTTTTCCAAAAAACCACACCTTGCTTGATGCGTTTTTCTTTAAGGAAAATATTGCGGTATTCGTGCCATTGTTTTTTCTTTTCCGCAGGACGGTTCATGGCATCAATGATGCTTTGCTTTCTTTCTGCTGCTTGCAGAATGTTTCTCACCACATTTTCATCCAAATGGTTATTTTGAGATACTTTTTTAATAAACTCTTCCATATTCGGAACGGTATTTTTGGCATTGGCAAGGTTGAGCACAAACAGTAAGGTTAATAGTATTTTCATGATTTTAATAATTTCCTGTGGTTATGAACTGACATAATCATGCCAAAAGCAGCCATTAATGTAATGATGGATGTTCCACCATAACTGACCAATGGCAATGGTACACCAACAACTGGTAGCAATCCGCTTATCATACCAGCATTGATAAATACATAGACAAAAAAAGTTAAGGTTAGTGCCCCTGCAAATAAA
>JAJRQG010000025.1 GCA_024280395.1 Gammaproteobacteria bacterium
CAAAAGAAATCTAAACCAGATGCATTCAAAAGTATGGTTAAGAATTGGCAAGATAAAATAGTTGAACAACAGAACCTTACTATTGAGAATAGTCAACTGCTAGATTCTTTGGGTCGTTCAACTCTTGAAGTCAGTCGTTTATTGCAGCAAGAATTACTCTCAAACACTAGCTCTAAAAGAATCAAAAAATATAAAGATAAATTAAAAAAACAATTAGAAAAAAACCAAAAAACAATTCAACGCTTATCCTTGGAAATCTCAAATAATAATGAATTCATCTCCATAAGCTCACAAAAAAATGAACGTATTTTAGGCTTTTTATCGCAACAATTGAATAAATTGGATCAAATCGGTCAATGGTTTGGCGACAAGTTTAAGACACAATTCGAGAAAGTAAAAAATATCATCTATTATCCTTTAGCCTCATTTGGTGATTCTGCCTTTACTTTGGCAATTCTATTTAAGGTTTTGTTGTATATTATTGTCGGCTTTATACTATTGCGTTTTTTCCGTAAATGGTTGACCGCATTTTTAACTAAACGAACTAAATTATCTGAAGGGGCCTCCCATTCAATATCGACTTTAATCTATTACTTGGGTGGTTTTCTTGTTTTCCTTACGGCACTTTCTGCAGCTGGCTTTAATCTTGGACAGATGATGATTGTCTTTGGCGCACTTGGTGTTGGTATTGGTTTTGGATTACAGAACATTGCTAATAACTTTATTAGTGGCATGATTTTGCTGGTAGATAGAACCTTAACAGTGGGTGACTCAATATCCTTAAATGATGGGACTAATGGCAAAGTGATTAAACTTGCCATGCGTTACACTGTTATTCGCACCAATGGTGGTTACGATATTATTGTTCCCAATTCAGAATTGATAGCCAATCGTGTTACATCCATGACATTTGATGATAATTATTTACGCATTGAAATTCCTTTTGGTGTATCCTATGACAGTGATCCTCAACAGGTCAAAGAAATTACTCTGGAAGTGGCGAATAATGTCAAGCATACCATCAATCGTGAAAGTCAAAAATCTGCTGTATTATTTACTGGATTTGGTGACAGTTCATTGGATTTTGTATTGCGTGTGTGGGTATTTATCTATGACAGATACCGTCCTTATGCGATACGCAGTGATTATTACTTTAAGCTGTTTAAGGCCTTTAAAGAAGCAGGAATTGAAATACCATTCCCACAACGTGATTTGAATATTAAATCCCCAGACCAATTGCCAGTTATGTCTGAAAGTAAAGAAGTAATAGATCAGCCAGAAAAGGATGAGGGAAAATAGTTAAATCCGCCTTAATTCTGTTGTTCAAGAGCACCGTTAAGGTAAAGTTGTTTAACTAAGTTTTTATCCTCAGTATTGAGTTTGTGCAGGTTATTAACGTGTATATGTTTGTCATTGCACAATAATTGAGCCAAATGCTGACTACATGGATAGCTATCGCCATTTATAAATAATGTTGTTTCTTGATTGGTTAAGTAACAGGCTTTTGTGAATGAGTTTAAATACAAATCTTTTGAATAATCAATGTTTGCTGATTGATTGCTTTGATTGCATTCGTGAAAAATATTTCGGTAGCTACTGAGGTACTTTCCTAACCATTGGGAGATATTGTTGGTATTTATATTTTCGATGAGAATCTGCTTCACTTTTTCAATATCTTGTGAGGTAATTTCACCAATAGGGGGTTGTTGCTTGAATTCAGGTTCTTCAAACCGATCATTTTCTGATTGTTTTTGTGCGGTATTATCCACAAAATCGGTTAATAATTCGGCAAAAGAGGGTGTGCGCATCCCAATAGAACAGGTCACACAATCATCACTATTAGCAATACCATAATGAGCAACCTCTGGCGGCAAATACAAGATATCCCCAGGGTTAAGTTTGTAACTTTCATCGGCTTCAAATCGTTGAATCAACTTTATTTCAACATCGCCGAGTAAAGTTGGGTTATAAATTTTATTGTGCCCAAATTGCCATTGTCGTTGACCCGTTACTTGAATAAGAAAAACATCATAGTGATCAGTGTGTGGTCCTACAGTACCACCAATTGATCCAGTGCTAATCATAATATCATCAAAAATCCAGTTGCGAATAAAGTCAAAATATTTCAATAACTTTTGTGATTTTGGTAGCCATTTATCGACATCTGAAACGAGTAAATTCCATGTAAAATCATTGAGCTCTTGGAAATCTTCTTTTTCAAATGGACCTACCTCAACATCGTATTGAGTTTCAGAGCTTTTAGTAATTATACGTGATTGAATATCAGGGTTGCAGCTTAGATTGATTAATTCTTCCTTATTTGGAAGAAAACTAAGCTGCTCCTGAGTAAAGACTTGCTTAAATAACAGTGGTTTCTTATGCCAATATTCTTTAAGAAAGTCTTCTTTACTCAGTGTGGATTTGTTAAATAAGCTTGGTTTGTTCAACGGCATATCCAATATAGTTAGCTGGTGTGAGTTTCAATAAATCATCTTTAGCTTCTTCTGGGATACTTAATGTTTTGATAAACTCTTGAATAATTTTTTGATTGACTTGTGTGCCTCGCGTGAGTTCTTTGAGTTTTTCATAAGCATCAGGTACACCATAACGTCGCATAACTGTTTGAATGGGCTCGGCAAGTAAGACCCAGTTCTTGTTTAAGTCATCTAACATGACTTGCTGGTTTATCTCCAGTTTACTCAACCCTTTAGCCAGCGATGACCAAGCAATCATGCAATGTCCAAAAGCTGTGCCCATGGAACGCAAAACAGTAGAATCTGTTAAATCACGTTGAAATCGTGATATGGGTAACTTTTCAGCTAAATGTTGGAACATGGCATTGGCAAGTCCAAGATTTCCTTCTGCATTTTCAAAGTCTATTGGGTTAACTTTATGTGGCATTGTTGATGAACCAATTTCTCCAGCAATGAGTTTTTGTTTGAAAAAGTTTAAGGAAATATAACCCCAAATATCTCGACTTAAATCAATTAAAATGACATTGATTCGAATCATGATATGAAATAATTCTGCTATGTAATCATGTGGCTCGATTTGTGTTGTATAAGGGTTGAAATCAAGGTTGAGATCTTCGACAAAATTTTGGGCAAATTCCATCCAGTCCACGCTTGGATAGGCGACTTTGTGTGCATTATAATTACCCACGGCACCATTGATTTTTCCCAAAATATCACTGCTTTCAAGTTGTTGTAGTTGTCTTTGAATTCGATAAACGGTGTTGGCAAACTCTTTTCCCATAGTCGTTGGTGTTGCGGGTTGTCCGTGGGTTCGTGACATCATAGGTATTTGAGCATAATCATTGGCGAGTTTTGATAAATCCTCACTCAAATCATAAAGTGTCGGCATAATGACCATGTCACGACCTTGAGACAACATCAATGCATAGGATAGATTGTTTATATCTTCAGAAGTACAAGCAAAATGAGTAAATTCTGATGCTTTTGATAGAATAGGATGTTGAGCTAATTTTTCTTTAATGAAATATTCGACGGCTTTGACATCGTGGTTGGTTGTGCTTTCTATTTCTTTAACACGAAGGGCAGCTTTTTCATCAAAATCATCATGTAATTGCAAGAGCCATTGTATCTCATCTTCCGAAAGAGGGGCGAGTTCAGAAATTTCTGGCTGATGGGAAAGAGCGATAAGCCAACGAATTTCAACAAATAAACGGTTTTTTATAAGGCCGTATTCACTAAATATTTCTTGTAAATCAGCTGTTTTGCTTTGGTAACGCCCATCAACTGGGGTGATCGCTTTAATCGGTGATGCAGTCATGATTCTAAGTTAATATGAGTTGAATGAATTATACTTGAATGGATTGAATATTGTCTAATTTATTGATATTCCAGTGCATAATTACATCATTCCAAAACTCATTTAGTGTTTGTGGGGGTTCTATAAATGGTTTTTGCAAAAGAATGTTATAAGCATGAATCAGTGTTTCTAAGGCTTTTTCTGGGTTAATTTCCTTTGCAAAAGCCTGTTTACTCAGTTTTTGTCCCATTTCATTTACTAGTATTGGGATATGAGCATAGCTTGGTTGTTGGTAATTAAGTAGGCTATTAAGGTAAATTTGCCATGGCGTTGAGTCAATTAAATCTATTCCCCGTACTATATCGGTTATATTTTGAAAAGAATCATCTACAACAACAGCAAGTTGATAGGAAAACAACCCATCTTTACGTTGTAAAACACAGTCACCACAGTCATTGAGAAGATTTTTGGTATAGCTACCTTGGATTCTATCTATAAAAGTTATATCGCTATTGGGTACTCTTAGGTTAATGCTGTAGGGTTTATTTGGTATGGTATTTTGGTTTCGGCATTTGTGTTCATTAATATCCATGCCTTTAAGCTGGTTTCTTGAACAGCAACAATAATATATGTGTCCATTTTTGATGAGTTGATTTAGTGTTTTTTGATAAGCTTGCTGCCTGGCTTTTTCAGATTGGTATAGTGTTTTACCATCCAGCTGAAAGCCAAAAGCATCTAATGTTTCTATAAAGCTTTGACTAGCTCCATGGACTTCACGAGGAGGGTCTAAATCCTCAATCCGGAGCAGCCATTGTCCATTAATTGTTTTTGCTTCACAATAACTGGCAAGTGCTGCTATGAGAGAACCCATATGCAGCTTGCCTGTTGGGGTAGGAGCAAACCGACCTATGTAAGGTTTTTTTAGCAAAATTTAGGATTCTTGTGACATTTTCTCGGAAGCTGGTGCTAAGAAATTTCCTTGTACATAATTAGCGGAAAATTTCCATAAAATACTCATGGCTGCAGCATCTTCTACAAACTCGCAAATTACCATTTTATTTTGTGCATGGGCTTTATCGATAATCTCTTTGACTTTTTCTTGATTGTCTTCATTTTTTGAAAAGTCTTCCATAAAGGTTGAATCAATTTTAATGAAATCGATGGGGTAATGTTTAAGTAAAGAAAAAGAATTCAGTCCAGAACCAAACTTCTCGATAGCAAACTTACAATTAAGCCCTTTTACCGAGTTGATGACAGGTTTTATGTGTTTAGAATCGCTAACAAGTTCACTTTCAGGTGTTTCAAATATTAAAAATTCACCAGAAACACTGTGTTCTTTTAGGGTTTTGGCAAGCCACACAGGAAAGGATGCATTAGAGAGGGTATCAGTTGAAACTTTAATCAGTAAAGCTACTTTTTTAGTGCTTTCCTTAATTGCCATTATGGCATTTTTAATGACGTTCTTATCAATATCAATAATTAACCCATGTCTCTTAGCAATACCTATAAACTCAGCGGGCATAATAATTTTATCTCCATCCTTCAATCGTACCAAGCAGTCGTAATGCTCTATTTCATCGCCATGTAGGCTGATGACGGGTTGATAGTGAAGAATAAAGTGGTTATTTTGAATTCCGTTTGATATTAAATCTATCCATTTTTGATTCGCAGCTCGGGCTTTCTTTTCTTCTTCAGCAGGGTCAAATGTTGAGACTTGGTTGCCGCCATTTTCTATGGATTTAATAATTTCATTACCTAAAATTTTAATAACTTCATTGCCAGATGAAGTTTTCTCAATCAATTGAGTTAACCCAACACTGATTGTACAGTTTAAGGTTTTTTCTCCTGCGTTAAATAGATGGTCAGATATTTCTTTAGTTAGATGTCGAGCTAACTGTATAGCCTGTTCAATTTCACCCTTAAGAGATACTATAAAAGTGGTATCATCGTAACGAGCAAAAACATGATTGTTACCTAAAATTTCTTGTATAAATGGAGCCATATCTGCAACTAATAAATCAAGATTGCCTTTACCTAAATCCTTTTCTAGTTCCTTATGATTGTCAAGCTGAATATACATAATAGAGTAACCAGAAGATTTGCCTGATTTAACCTCATTAACTTTATCACTTAAATCCTTAGTGAAATAACTGCGATTATAGAAACCAGTTAATAGGTCTTTACTTTTGATGTCTTGCAATTCTTTTTCTGCAGCGAGATTGACTTTAGGTCGTTGAACTAAAAATTGTACACATGGCTCGCCATCCACTCGTACTTTATCAAGGCTCACAATAACTTTGATAACATCGCCTTTATCCGTTTTAAGTTCCATATCAATGTCGTTATCAGGGATTTTCCCCATTGCAATATCTCGTAACAATTTTTTTGTTTCAGGCACTTGTTCTTTGGTTACAAGGTTTAAGAATGGGGTCACTTCCATTTCTTCTGCATCATCGTATTCAAAAAAATCTAAATAGGCAGTGTTTGTGTAGACATGCATACCATCATGAATATAGGCGATGGCATCTTTAGAGCTGTCAAGCAAAGATGCGCAGCGTTTTTCAGCATCATTTAAGTCGGATTCATATTGGCGAAGTTTTCTACGAGCAGTTAAGTTGCTAAAAATATTTTTAATTTCGTTACATAATTGCTCTTTGATATTTCCAGTACAAATATTTGTGGCGCCACTATCTAGGGATTCGGAAACAGAATCGTTGTCAAGAATCTCCAATAAAGCGATAACAGGTATATCTTTTCCTGATCTTTTGACAATTTGGTGTGCCGAGGAAATGGGTAAATCAGATTGCATGTGCTGAACTAAAATCATATCGACCTTACTCTTTGATATTTTTTCAATTAAGTTTTCTTTATTGATACAGAGACTTGGTCGAACTGAAATTTGTGCATTTCGAAGAATTGATAAGATGCGTTCGGCTTCTTCCTCATGCTTGTGCACAATCGTAAGATGAATAGTTTTATCTTTGGACAATTTATATCTCTGCTTTCTATTGAAAACTAAATTTTAACAGATTAAATTAATATAGTGGAGATTTATTCTTTTTACCAGGAATTTCTTCAACTAATTTAGGTGCAAGATAACCTGGGAGTTTTGTTAACAACTCTTGGTGAATGAATTTTGCTTGCTTGTTGGTTACTTGAAAATGAGCTGCCCCTTGGACTTTATCAAGTTGATTTAAATAATATGGCAATATACCAAGCTCGAATAATTTAAACGATAATTGAGAAAGTGTTTTTGCGTCGTCATTAATGCCTTTTAATAGGACACTTTGATTTAGTAGCAGTGTTTGTGTCGATAAGAGCTTGTTAATTACAGGTTGTAGTTGTGCTTGAAGTTCCCTTGGGTGATTGCAGTGTAAGACCATTACTTTTTTTAGAGTAATGCTATCGAGCCATTTAATGAAATTGTCGGTTATTCGAGAAGGGCTGACTAAAGGCATACGAGTATGTATGCGTAATGTTTTTATGTGTTCTATGTCTTTGAGTTGTGATGTGAGCTTAGATAATACCTTGGTTGATAACATCAGTGGGTCACCACCACTGAGTATCACTTCATGTATGTCTTTATTGTTTGAAATATAATCTATAGCAGGGCTCCAGTTGTTTGCAGATGCATTGTTTTGAGAGTATGGAAAACTACGGCGAAAACAATAACGACAGTTGATAGCACAAGTCCCTGTGGCAATTAATAGGACACGGCCTTGGTATTTGTGGATGACCCCTTTGGTTTTTTTTGCATTTAAATCCCCGACTGGATCATCACTAAAATCTTTGAGGATGTTCATTTCGTCTATGCTAGGCATAACTTGCATAAGTAAAGGGTCAAAGGAGTTGGTAAAATCAATATTACTCTTAAAAAAATCAGGTATATGCAATCGAAACAATTTTTGGCTATCCTTGTGATAACCATTTATTGCTGTGAAGTCCTGTGAGGATACTCTATTTTTGCTTTGTTCGCGCCAGATTTGCTTTGTCATGAATTGTTAACTGTGGAAACTATATAGAGAAGTTTAACATTTTTTAATTTATAATCCCGCTTTTATCAAAACAAATCGTCAATGAAGCATGTATTAATTTTTGTTATTTTATTTTATTCAAATTTCATCCAGGCATTTTCTATAGAAACCTATACTGTCTCAGATGACAAATCAACCCTAGCACTTGCCTATGATGACAGTGTTATTCGCTTATACGATTTAAAATCAGGTGATGTCTTACATGAGTTAAAAGCGCATAGAAACAGTATTCAAACCCTTGATTTTAATAGTGACGGAAGTAGGCTGATTTCTGGTGATTGGGGCGATTACGCCATTATCTGGGATGTTAAAATTGGCAAAATCATCAAAAAGAAGAACATGGGTGAAACCGTCATGCATGCGATTTATTCGGCAGATGATAAATACTTGGTAATGGCAATAGATGAGTCGCCTTTAGCTTTATATGACTCAAACTTAAACAAGAAAAAAGGCAGTTATGCGGTAAACGAACGTATTCAGTTATCTACTGATAAAAAATATTTAGTTGGACAACGCATGTATTCGCCCGAACTCGATGGCGATGCTGTTATTGTAGTTGATCTAGTCACTAACAAAAAAATACTGGAAATTCCTGAAGACTCTTATGATGATGAAATTTATTTTAGCCATGATTCTCATGTGGTTGTGGTAAGAGATTTTTCAGATTTTCATGTATGGGATGTAAAAAATAACAAGAAACTAGGTGAAATTGACTCGCAACTTGATGTTGATGAATCACTAATCAACCCCATAAATGATAAAGAGCTGTGGCTAACAGGCGGCAATAAAGTTGAAATTTGGGATTATAGAACGCTAAAAATGCTTGAATCCTTTGAGATAAATGGTTTTGATGTGGATAATTTCAGTTCCATTGCTTTTTCTCCTGATAACAAAAGTGTTGCTCTTTCAATCTGGTTAGAATCAGATGTGAGTGTAGTAGTGATTATTGATACCAAAACCCATCAACAACAATGGCAAATAAACCCCATGAGTAAACAAGCTTTTGATATGGTTTTTATTGATAACAACAGCCTCCTAATGAACTCATCTTATCCAATTGAAGTGTGGGATATGCAAAAGAGGAAACTCA
This sequence comes from Gammaproteobacteria bacterium, assembly GCA_024280395.1. Taxonomy (GTDB): domain Bacteria; phylum Pseudomonadota; class Gammaproteobacteria; order Xanthomonadales; family Marinicellaceae; genus NORP309. The sequence goes on from JAJRQG010000025.1 coordinate 8,896, forward strand.
AATTTTTATTCACCAAAACAGGCTC
>JAJRQG010000026.1 GCA_024280395.1 Gammaproteobacteria bacterium
ACTCAAAGATATGAAATCAATGCTGAAAATATCGAAATAGTTAATCAACGTTACCCTTATACTGGCGACCCCAATGTTTTGGTTAAACTGGCCATACTGAATGTCGCATCAAACAAAACAAACTGGGTTGACTTAGGCCGCAACACCGATATCTATCTGACCAGAGTCAAATGGTTATCCAACAGCCAACAAGTCAGCTACCAAATCATGCAACGCAATCAACAAAGGCTGAGTTTGATCTTTGCAGACTTGAGTGGCAAGAACACCCCTGTCTTAACTGAAACCAGCAAAACATGGTTGAATTTACACAATGATTTGTATTTCTTAAAAGACCATTCCTTTATTTGGGCATCTGAGCGAGATGGTTTTAAACATTTATATCACTATTCAAATGATGGCGAATTATTAAAACAATTAACCCAAGGAAAATGGGTGGTCGATGATATAGAAGCCATTGATGAACAAACTCAGCAGATATTCTTTACGGCAAGCAAAGATTCTGCCAATGAAAAACAGTTGTACCATGTTGGTTTTGATGGCAATGAAATCAAAAAAATTACGGGCGAAAAAGGTTGGCACAATGTGTCTTTAGATGAGACTGCGAAGTTCTTCATTGACAACTGGTCAGACAGAGATCATCCCGAATCAACTTACTTGTTCGATATTAAAGGAAGTTTAATCACAACCCTAAACGACAATACACTTAACAAGGAACACCCCTACTTCCCTTATTTGAGTTCTCATCAAAAAACCCGTTTTGGCGAGATAGAAAACACTCAGGGTGACACATTGCATTACCGAATAATCTTGCCTAAAGGATTTGATAAGAATAAAAAATACCCAGTTTTCCTATATACCTATGGTGGACCACATGCACAAGTAGTCATAAACTCTTGGGGTAGAGCCATCGACCAATACATGGCACAACAAGGGTTTATTGTATTTGCACTTGATAATCGAGGCAGTGCACGACGTGGCTTAGCATTCGAATCAGCACTCTACAAACATATGGGCGGTGTAGAAATTCAAGACCAACTCACAGGTGTTGAATACTTAAAATCATTAAACTTTGTGGATGACAATAAGATAGGAATTTTTGGTTGGTCTTATGGAGGCTTCATGACACTTAAAGCAGTGACTAAATCGGATGTATTTGCCATTGGCGTGGCAGTAGCGCCAGTTACCGATTATGAGTTGTACGATACCTTTTATACAGAACGCTATATGTCAACACCGCAACTCAATACAGAAGGTTACAAAACCACAGCAGTATTTGATGATGTAAAAAACATCAACAATCCCTTATTGGTTATTCACGGCATGGCCGATGACAATGTGCTGTTTACCAACTCCACTAAATTATTCAAAGCGATGCAAGATGCAGGAGTGTTGTATGATTCAGTTATTTATCCAGGAGGTAAACACGGTCTCAGCGGTGAAAAATCACAAATTCATGTCTGGAAAACCATTAGCCAGTATTTTATTAAACACCTGAGATAAACCACAGTCACTGTGTATTATTTATTTCTAATCCGCACAAACATTTGAAAATTCAGTATTGACAATTCTACCCATATCTAACTGAATTGACTGCTCATCGACAGGACTGATTTGAACTTGTAGCTGATTACAGCCCATTGGTGTTAGCGTAATTGTCCCAAAATTTATCTGTTCAAAATCTTGATTCGGATCATTGGACAAAAAAGATTGTCCTTTGTATTCTGCCATGTTTATAGTTTGGGAAGACATTCCTGTATTTAATTCATCACTTCCTGCCAACCAGAAAGGTTGCCCATCACGGTAGATATAGAAACTGACAAAAACATATTGTGATGAATCGGCACGGGTTCCTGTATGAATTGACAATCCCTGAGATTGCCACTGATCACTGATCCACAAGCCTGTCAGTTGGTTGGATATTACTGCTTGCTCGGAGGCTTTGTAAATACCAATACTGTTAGTTGTTTTGTCCTGACCATGGATATAATATTCTCCACTATCACCGCCTATGATATCCAACATGGCAACTTTAATATCACTAACAACCTGCCCTTTTTTTCCATCTTTCAATTCAAGTAGACTATCGGCTTGATAATTTCCTTTGATTAAGAAATCTTTTCCTTCAATATTTTCAAGTCTGATATAACCAAAAGTATCGTCAATAATTTTATTCACCAAATTATATGAAGTGTCATAAATGTATAATTTATACGGATCTGGTGGTTGAGGCGTACATTTTGTTGTTGATTTCAATGGAAAACAACCCGTATTGCTATAAATATAAAGATACTTTGGGGTTGCCCAATATGATGAAATTTTAAAAAAAGATTCTTCAATAGTAAACAAAGGTTCAGGGACCTCTGAGTCACTTGGCAAAGTGTAAATCTCTAAGTCTTTGGAACCGTACTCATCTTTCAGAAATAGTAAAATTTGATTATCGAATACAAAGAGCTCATCAAAATAACCTGAATCTTCAGGATTCACTATTGGCTTGACAATACCAGTTTCATTGACTTTAAAATGATAAAGCTTATCATTCTCAGAATTATAATATTTGTAATAACACTCATTATTGTGATTCAATACAAATGCTACAGGATAGGTCGATTGACCAAAATCTAGCAAAGACACATTTCCCGAGTTATAATAATGGTACTGTGCATTAGTTGACAACTCTGGATACGCCTTAACAATCAATCGGTTCGTATCAAAAAAACAAACAGATGGGGAAGTTGTGTTATTTTGGTCAATAGCAAAAGACAAAGGCTCAATAGCATATTGCATCACAATTCCATCATTAATCACCGCAAAAGTGCTTGAATCATTTAATTTACCAAAAACGACATTACCATTGTAATTACTAATATAAGAATAATTCAGGTCTGACAATTTGTTAAAACTCTCTCCATTTGTCGACCACAAAGAATTTCCATCCGCCTTATTCACAAAATAAATAACAGAGTCTGATTTGACAAAATTAAACGTAGAAAAAGCTTTAGAATCAAAAGTGGGCTGAGAATCACTGTTAGCAGAACCCTGATTTATCCATATGTTATTTGATGAATCAAGATAAACAATTTTTCCATTGACAAAAACCGGATTGGCAACTTCTCTTATTGGATTACTGATTTGATTGAAACTTAAGCCCGCATGAACAGATAGACTAAGTGAAATTAAAAAAAGAAAGGTCTTCATATTGTTACTCCATAACAAATTAACAGGTTTAAGGAGTATAGAAATTATAATGGAACTATGGTCAACACTATCAGTATCCTTAAGTCTAATAAAGAATATTAGCACAATAAATTAAGAAAAGAAACAGCAATATTTTATTTTCAATATCAAGATTTATCTCGCGATTTTCATCAAATAATTTTAGAATAGTTGAAAACATTGGACACTTTTAAAGGCACTGTATGAAAAACACATTTAGTTTGTTGGCATTAATCTTACTTAGTGCATGTAATCAACCACAGCAAGCCGAGAGTTTGCAAAAACAAGTCAAGGCAGAAACCAGCCATAATATAACAGGCCTTTGGCTAGGGGTATTGCAATCGCCAGGTGGCGAGCTGCCCTTTGGGATTGATATAGCAGCAAACAATGGAATTTATTCTGCCAAAATTATTAATGGAGAGGAAAGAGTTGATACATCCAAAGTGACATTAAACAACAACCAATTAACCATTGAATTTTCTTGGTTTGATGCCCGTATCCAAGCTACCCTTAGTAAAGACGGACAAAACCTGACTGGCAATTGGAGCAAGACAGCATCAGGTAAAGACCAACAATCAAGCCTGCCTTTTGTGGCAACCCGTGATTACAGCCAGAGATTCATCCAAGAAAGCAACCCTGAAGACCCTACTTCTGTTGCTGGCAATTGGGAGGTAACCTTCAGTGATGAAGATGGCGAGTCCATTGCTGTTGCTGAATTTTCACAAGCTGGAAACATTGTGAATGGCACTTTTTTAACGCCAACAGGGGATTACCGTTTCCTATCTGGTGTTGCCAATCAAGGAAAACTTTTGGTCCAGAGACAGTTATCATGCCACATGGAATGCGGTTAAATCAGAAGATACCACTGAGTTTTTACCCAGTAGCTGGGAGATGAATAAAACAACTGCCGATGTTTCTTTTGCTTTTGAAGATATCAACGGCAAGTTGGTTCAATTAGCTGATGAACGATTCAAAAATAAACCCGTATTGGTCAATATCTTTGGCACATGGTGTCCAAACTGCAATGATGAAGCCCCTGTTTTGGCTAAATTTTATGACTAATACAATCCTAAAGGATTAGAAATAATCGGCTTGGCTTTTGAATTTACCGATGACACTGTTCGTGATAAAAATCAAATTTCTATCTTCCAAAAACGCCACAATATCCATTATCCTTTACTGTTAGCAGGAACCAACGACAAAGACCAAGCCACCAAAATTTTGGGTTTCTTGGATGAAGTTAAATCTTACCCTACTACAATTTTTCTAGATAAAAACCACCAAGTGGTCAATATCCACACTGGGTTTTCAGGGCCAGGAACAGGCAATCATTACACTAAGCTAGTCAATGAATTAGAAAGTGAAATTATTCAATTACTAAAATAGTGATTGATGCCGCTTTAATCAACCAGTCATATTAGGGTGGCGGTGGTTCTTCAAACCCATCTACAAACATAATTTCATCATTATTATCCAATATGTTAACTATTACAGAATCAACTGGAAAAGCATCATAATTTGCATTGTTACTGGATGTAGCATGGGTAATAGTTGATGTATGTGGAGAAGCCTCAGGTAAAGTATCATCGACAGCAGTTACTGTCATGGTAACAGGCATATCCCAGTCTGTCGTATCGAATATAGCACTTGCTGGAGAAACAGTAACGCCGTTTATAGCATCAAAACTTGGAGTAATTGTCACAACTTCGCCTGGTGCAGGAATCGCATCAAGAACCAATGTGTAACTGTCAGTAGTAGCAACATCACCTTCATCAACATCGGTACTGCCCCCAGATTCTAATAAAGTGATTGAAGGAATATCACAGACTGTTCCCATACAGCCACGAATTGTGAAGTTAAGATCATTAGAACCAGTAAAACAATCACTAAAAGGAACAAAAGAACTGCCACAAAAATTTACAAATGTGTCTCTGATTCTTGATTCTGAACCACTAATAGTTTGTGTAGTATTATTTTGCAACGATACACCAGAAGAAAAAGTTCTCACAGCATACCAGTAAGTTCCAGATGAAAGTGTGCATACTGTTGGTAATTCAAACTCCATCGGATTGGTGCTAATATTTTTTGCCGTTCTGGAACAGGCAGAAAATGCACCCGAAGAACTGGTATAAAACTTAATCCCAACATCCATATTAATGGTCCCAAATCCTGCACTTATAATACTGGTAATTGACCAGGTCTGACCTGATGGTATAACAAAGTCATCCATCTGTTCAAATAATCGACCCGAAACACCACTACCAGAACCACCAACAGGATGGATAAATAAATCTTCTAAAGGTGCACTTATGGCCACATTTGAGATATAACCAGCAACAATAAAAACGAAAACCCTAAACTTAGTCATTACAACCCCCTAATTGTTAAAATTCTAACCTTAATATTAACACAATCCAATAATTATTATTATTTAGATTAGTATCAGCCCTGAAATTAAATAAAATAAAGATATAAATGTTAAAATTAAGCCCAATAAACCCAACAGTTGTCCCACAAAACTGAACCAGTATTTATAATTGATGTGATAACTTTGAATAATGGGATAACCCAGTGTAACTAGTGAAGCACATAACATCGCGACCAAAGTAAATTTAACTGGTAAAAGTGTACTTAAGCTCACTACTGCAATAATGATTAAGGCTGGGACAATTTTGGTTTTTTGTGCAAACATTTTTATCTCTTTTGTATTGATTGACGCCAGTTTATTTGAGGCTTTTCTCAAAACATGAGAATCAAATATAAATAATTGTTAAACCACTAAAAATAACTCACCAATTCAGGGTTAGATTGAATACAATAGAAAGCTTATACGTTAACCACATATTTCACGCATGAAAAAACTCTTTAAAATCATCTGGTTTTTTACAAAATTGGGCTTGTTCTTCCTTTTGTTGGGCATTGCTACTTTGTATGTGACTTATAAAATAATGGAAAAGGACTTGCCTTCAGTTGATTCGATTAGAGAATACAAATTACAAGTACCCTTACGTATTTATTCAAAAGATGGCAAACTCATTCATGTCTTTGGCACCAAACGCCGTTCTCCTGCGGATATTGAAGATATACCTAAAAATCTCATCAATGCCTATATAGCTGGTGAGGATGCCAATTTTTATAGCCACTTTGGCATTGATCCCAAAGGTTTGTTTCGGGCTGTTTGGGAAGTTATCACCACAGGACACAAAAAAACCGGTGGCTCTACTATTACTATGCAATTAACCCGAAACGTGTTTTTATCATTAGAACAAACCTACACCCGAAAACTCAAAGAAATATTTCTTGCCATCAAACTGGAACAAACCATTTCCAAAGATGAAATTTTAGAATTATACTTAAATAAAAATTTCCTAGGCCACCGCTCCTATGGAATTGTCGCTGCAGCTGATTTGTATTATGGAAAAACATTAGATGAATTAACATTGGCAGAAAGTGCCATGTTAGCAGCACCGCCCAAAGCTCCATCAAGAATCAACCCCATTACAAGCCCTGAACGGGCATTGCTGCGCAGAAACTATATCCTTAGACGCATGTTGGAATTGGGTTATATTAATCAAAATGAACATGATAAAGCCGTCGAAGAAGTTGATCATGCTGTAAAACATGAACCTGCTATTGAACTCAACGCTCCCTGGATTGCCGAAATGGTTCGTGCAGAAATGATAGAAAAATTTGGCGATGGTACTTATTCTGATGGTTACATTGTCACAACTTCCGTAGATTCACGCTTACAACAAGCCGCTGAAGTAGCGGTTCAAAAGGGCTTACAAGCCTATGATAAACGACACGGTTACCGCGGTGCAATTAAACACATTAATCTAGATATTAATGCAGACTCTCAAGAAAATGGCGAAGAGTTAATTAACCAAGCCATTGATAAAATTGCAAAACTTCCCTCCACCGCTGGCTTGCAAGTGGCACTTGTCACATTTGTAGAAGATGAATCAATGATTACCCGCTTAGTTGATGGACAAGATGTGGTCATTGGCTTTGAATCATCTAAATGGGCAAAACCCTATATCAACAATGAGAAAGTTGGAAATCCTCCAAAAACCATGCACGATATTGCAAAAACAGGCGATGTGGTAATGGTTAAGCGCAATACCACTGGTGACTTTGAACTGGCACAAATCCCAAGAGTCCAAGGTGCGTTGATTTCTTTGGATCCCAATACAGGAGGCATCAATGCATTGATTGGTGGATTTGCTTACAGCTTAAGTAAATTCAATCGAGTCACTCAAGCCAAGAGACAACCCGGTTCTGGTTTCAAACCGATTCTTTACTCCGCTGCCATTGAAGCGGGGTTAACTGCTTCTACCTTAATCAACGATGCACCCATTGTGTTTGATGATGACAAATTGGAAGCAGCATGGCGACCTCAAAATTATGAAAAGAAATTCTACGGCCCAACACCATTACGTGAAGGCATTGTGCGCTCTAGAAATTTGGTATCCATTCGTGTATTGGATAGAATAGGCATAGATGCTGGCCGAAACCATATGCTCAAGTTCGGTTTTGACCCCAACGACATTCCCAGAAACTTATCCATTTCATTGGGCAGTCCCAATGTCACACCCCTGTCAATGGCCAGAGCCTTTTCGGTATTTGCCAATGGTGGATACTTGATTGACCCCTACTTAATTCAAACCATAACCAATCAAAATGGCGATGTGATTTATGAAAAAGAGAAAGTGGTTCTATGTGATGATTGCGAAGGAAAATTGGTTCAACTGGAAGCCAAACTGGCGCAAGCTACCGCCGCAGAACAAGCTTTAGAAATACAAGAAAAGGCCAAGCTAACCCAAGCTAAAAACTTAGAGCTAGAAAATAACACTGTAAAAAATCCAGAAAAAAACATTGAGAGTTCTTCCGAAGACATTGCACAACTTGATACCACCATTTATCCTCCCAGGGTCATCAGCGCAGGCAATCAATTTATTCTTGAGTCCTTTATGAAAGATGTCATTAAGCGCGGCACTGGCAGAAAAGCATTGGTTCTAAAGCGCAATGACTTGGCGGGTAAGACTGGTACAGCCAATGAACAAATGGATGCCTGGTTCAATGGCTACCAAAGAAACATAGTCACCCATGCATGGATCGGCTTTGATACACCTGAACCCATGGGCCGCGCCGAAACTGGCGGTGGTGCCGCATTGCCTATATGGATTGATTTTATGCGTGTAGCACTCGAACACTTTCCTACCTTTAAACGCCCCATTCCTGCGGGTGTAGTGGCTGCAAAAATTGATCGAAAAACTGGACTTCTGGCTGCCTCTAACAATCCTGATACTATGCTAGAGTATTTTATTGCAGGCAACCTTCCAGAAGAAGAAAATACCGATAACCAAGCCACTGAAATTGATGATGAACTGGTTGATGATTTGTTTTAGTCGTTCACTTGATTGAGTAAATGTTTGGATAAGGTTAATCTGGCCGCCAACCATGTGACAAATATCGACAAAGAAATAACAATCAAAATTTGAGAGAAACTCAAGCCATGTAGAGCAATATCAATGCCAAAGTTTTCTACCAAAGATGCAACAGCTCCTTCTAGCCACATAAAACTCACCCAGAGAAGAGCAACAGCAATAATCCCTGCATAAACACCAAAGAAAGCACCCATGTACAAAAAACTGCGTCGTACTTGTGCCCAAGTAGCACCCATCAATTCTAACAACCGCAATTCTGACTTGTGATCAGTGATTTCATTGGCAATGGCATTGCCCAATATGACCATAATAATTAGCACAAACATTAACGCACTGATACGGGCCATCTGCAACAAAGTGTTGGTCAAGGCTTGCAACAGCTGTAACCATTGTTTATCGTAGCTAACATATTCGATTTGCGGATTGACGGTCAACTGATTGACAAAAAATTCCACATCATCAACAGTGACTGTTTCTGACATTTTGATAGAAATTTGTTTGGGCAAATCATTGGCTGCAAGCAAATCCATAAACGAAGAAAGTTGTTCATCTTCGTTCAATTGTTTTTGCATTTCATCGGCATTGATTAATCTTGCAGAACCCACCACTTCATTGTCTTTTATTTCTTGCAATAAGATTCCTGCTTCCTTTAAGTCTATAGAGCCATTAATAAACACTGCAATTGAACCTTGATTCTGCCAAGAT
>JAJRQG010000027.1 GCA_024280395.1 Gammaproteobacteria bacterium
ACTTGTGTGGTGGTCACCAATGTAGCTGAAGATCATTTGGGTGAATATGGCATCAATACATTATCAGATATGGTTGAAGCTAAATTTACCGTTAGACAAGCCATTAATAAAGAACAAGATTTAATCCTTAATGCCGATGATGCGGGCAGTGTTGCCTTTGCTAAGACTTTAGACAATACCATTGTGTGGTTTTCTTGGTATGCCAATAATCCTGTAATAACCGAACACCTACAGAATGGCGGTACAGCTTGTTTTATTGAAAATGGAAATATCCTTTATCAAACTATGCAAGACAAGCATACCATCACTGCAGTAAAAGACATTCCAATCACACTGGGTGGTGCTGCCAAGCACAATGTACACAACGCATTGGCCGTAACAGCCATGTGCAAAGCCATGGACTTTGACAATAAAACCATTGCCAAAGGATTAAAAGATTTTACCAGCACCCCTGAAAACAACCCTGGTCGAGGCAACCTATTTGAATTCAATGGCGTCAAAGCCATTGCCGATTTTGCTCACAATGAACACGGCCTCGGCTTAATGGCAGAAACCATTAAAAACATACCCGCCAAACGCCGATTAGTGATGATGGGTCAAGCTGGAGATAGATCGGATGAATTGATAGAAGGCTTGGTCAAGTCAGCCTTAAGGGCCAAACCAGATGCTTTGATAATTTGTGAATTGGAAAGCGAACTACGAGGCAGAGAACTCGGTGTTGTACCTAAACTTATTGGTGAATATGCCATAAAACACAGTATGCAAGAAAACCAATTGATACATGCGAAAGATACCATTCAAGGCACACAAAAAGCCATTGAATGGGCTCAATCGGGTGATGTACTGTTGATATTGGCATTGACCAATCGGGATGAGATTATTGGGTTATTAAGTGATTTATCTGATTGATTTTTTTATCCGCTGATGGACTCAGATTAACGCAGAAAAAGATTAAGGGTTTTTCATCCTTGAAGAACATGGGTAAATAAAATCAGATATTTAAGCTGTAACTCAGAAGAATATTGATTAATTTTTTTATACAATTGACATCGTAAACAACATCATATAGAGAGTCAGATTGAATTACCCTGTTATATTTCTTTTTTGAGATAAAATAGAGTATGGTTTTTAGGACAGTTTCCTAACTCACCAAATACTTCATATCCTTCTCGCAAGTAAAATCCTTTGGCTTGAAAATCAAATGTATCAAGATGAATAATGTGACACGAAAGGCTCTTGGCCTCAGATTCAATTTTCCTCAATAACTCTCGACCATTACCTTTACCTCGATGGCTTTCAGTTACAAAAAGAATAGAAATATGGAGGCATCCCCAACAATTTAAACATCCAATGATCCCAGCAACAATTTCTCCTTTTTCCTCAATTTTATAATTAAGATTTATAAATGAATCACTCTGAGTGAAAGGTACTTGCTCCGCATTAAATTTAATTAAAGCATCAGCAATAACGCCAACATCATCTTTATCACATTCGGTAATATTCATTATTTTTCTTTATTCAGCACATTATTCATAAAATATAACGATCACATCAGCCAACACTAAAAGTAAAACAGAACCTAGCTGCGATTTTTGTAGTCGGGATACATCTTGATTGGAGATTTATTGCCTTTCTAGCACTATTTGCTTTATGTTCTCAGGTGTAGAAAATTCAGTTGGCCTAGTAACACCATCCTCACTCATTCTTAATTGAATCTCATCATCAGTTAAGAATCGTAATATCATTGGTATCTTAACAGTTCCAGTAACTCTCTTTACAAACAAATCAAGCTCTATAACACTTTTAGAGATTTTGACATTATAACTTCCCTCAAGAATCAAAGAGTTTTTTATGAATTTTGCATTTTTATTTTCTTCAAACAATATTGATGCAATTTCACCTGTGTGATCTGGCCCTTGCCACTCACCAATCAGTCTGTCCTCTAGATTAAGTGTGCACGACGATATCATAAAAGAAAAGATACTTACGATAATAAAGGGCTGAATTTTGGTTATTTTTGTTCCAAAACAACCAAATATACATGTATAAGTTTTATAAATCATTGAATTAATATTACTAAATTGGCTGATTTTCATGAAAGTTATTCTATCACAGTCAATTTTTAAATAGAAGCATCAAATTCGTAAGATAGCATGAACCTTATTGAAATAACAGCGTGTTCTTCTATGGCTTCATGGTAACAAATTGTAGGTTGGCTAAGCTTACAAAGCCCTGCAGCTGGCTAGACGTATTTTGAGTCAAGATTTTAATCTTCTCTGTACCAACATAACGCTGTGCGAGATAATATTTTTTCGTTATAGCTGTAGAATCTACCGATAAAAATGGATTCCTGCTCTCGCTTATGCTCGGCTGGAATGACGGAGAATGAGGTAATTAACTCCCCGCTTGTGAAATAAACCATTTCTTCAACGGTGAATTGTTCAACAATTTCAAACCTATTGTCCTCAAAGGTTTCTTAATATGATTATCGTCTTTGAAAAGGTGATGTAAGGCGCTCATCATTTCTGAGGTTTCGGTGACTTGGGAGATTCTTCTTCTTTGGTATTTTCGCAATGCTAAACGCAGTAAATCATCATCTTTTAATGATTTAATATCAATCACTTCAAACAATTGTTTAATGTCACCTATACCTAAGTTAACTCCTTGCCCTGCCAATGGGTGAACGCCATGAGCTGTATCGCCACAAAGAACCACCCTATTTTCAAAATACTTATTGGCATAGAGTTGTGTTAATGGAAAAGCGGCACGTTTACTGAGCAAAGTAATTTTACCCAGATCTTTGCCAATGGCTTGTTTGACGCCTTCTTCAAATTCAGTTTGATCACAATCTAACCAATGTTGGCATTGTTCTTCGGGCAAACTCCAAACAATAGAAAATTGCTTGTCTTTAATCGGCAATATGCCAATCGGACCACCTTTATTAAAAGCTTGTAGGGCAGTTTCTGTAGGAGCTTTTTCAAGTTGGACATAAGCCACCAATCCCTTTTGATGATACGGTATTTCTTGGGTCTTTATGCCTACTGATTGTCTAACTGATGAGTTTCTGCCTTCTGCAGCAATCAGCAATCGACTTTTGTATTGGTCGCCATTGCTTAAAGAAATCCGCACTTGTGATCCTTCATTTTCAATAGAACGAATGGTGTTTTCTTCAACAATGTCACAGTTATCTGATTTTTTTAACTTTTTCCATGCAGCCTGGACCAAATTATTGTTTTCCATCAAATAACCCAAGCAAGCTTGCTCTGAAAAATCTACTGTAAAATCTATATCGGCATTCGTGCGGTTGTCCCAAACCTGCATATGAGAGTAAGCTTGAATTCTTTCAAAGATTAATTCATCAAATACCTTCAACTTCATTAATGTTTGGATATTGTCCCATGAAATGGCTGAGACACGTAAATTTCTTGGCGAGTCTAATTTAATTTCATGCAATTTATTTGCTTCAATCAATAACACAGACAACCCTGCTTCAATCGCAGCAACTGCAGCTATTGAGCCAATCATGCCTCCACCGGAAATAATTACATCCACTCTTTTCATGATAATTATTTAACCCTCAACAGTTTTGGAGAATGGCCTCTATAGCCTGAGGCTCGCCCAAATAAGGCTTTCTTTGCTTGTAAAGATTGATCCAAAGCCAACAAACCAAATGACCTGATTGATGATACTAAGGGTTCATCGATCTTAAACCAGTTCATCAAATCATCGGTATATTTCATGGTTTGTGATTGATCTGATTCAGTGTTCTTTTGATAGTTATTGAGTATTTTGTCTGATCCTATATCAATATGGTTATGCAATGCATTTTCAATCACATCGGATAACATCGCCACATCTCTGACAGCCAAATTCAAGCCTTGTGCAGAAACTGGGCTCATGCTGTGCGCGGCGTTGCCCAATAATATCGTTCGGTTTTTAACTTGTTTGGGAACAGTAACTAAATACAAAGGATAGGAGCTTCGCTTGCCTACTTTGACGAATTTACCCAATCTGTAACCGAACTGAGATTGTGCTTGCCGTAAAAATTCGGAATCATTCAATACCAACAACTCATCGGTTTGGTCTTTTTGAACTGTCCAAACAAATCCACAACGGTTTTGTACAAAAGGCAACATGGCTGTTGGTCCTGTCTTGGTTAGTCGTTCGTAGGCACAATATTGGTGTTTGAATTCAGGAGTAATATTACAGATAATAGCGGTTCTATCATAAGATTTTATCTGCGTTTCCAAATCTAGTGTTTTTCTGATAGATGATTGTGCACCATCGGCTGCTAGCATTAATCTGCATATTTGCTGGTACTTCACACCATCAAGTGAATAGTCAATACTCACTTGTTGGTTTTCTAATTTAAAATCAGTCACTTGTGCAGGACATATCATTTGGATATTGTCGGTGTTTTTTATTTTGTTTTTTAAAGCAAATCCCAGCTTTTTTGCCTCAACAATATAAGCTAGAGCATCCACATTTAAGGAATCTTTATCAAATTTGACTGTACCAAAATGTCCTTTGTTTGATACATGGACTTTGTCGATGGGCGTAATATCATCACTTAATTGATTCCAGATATTCAAGTTTTTCCAGAACTGAATTGATGCCCTATTTACCACTAAGGTTCTGTCATCATAACTGGGGTGTGAGTTCTCGCTTGGCTCTATAAATTCTAGCAGACAAATATTTAAATCGAATTTTGATAAAGCCAAAGCAGCAGCCATACCCACCATACCACCACCTACGATGGTGACATCAAAATAACTAGGCTGATTGTTTGGCTTTGTCATTGCGCAGTATTTCCAAATCTTTGAAATAATTTTTGTCCAATGCTGTAACATATTCATTGGAAAAACAAGAAGTATCAAAAGTCGTGATGCCTTTTCTACCTCCAGAACATGCCGCAATTAAATCCGGCAAGGTTTGATAAAATACTCTATCAGCTCCCAAAATTTCACTGATTTCTTCTTCTGTTCTGTCGTTGGCTACCAATTCTTTGGCCGCTGGCATGTCAATGCCATAAACATTGGGATAACGTACAGGTGGAGCAGCTGAAGCAAAGTATACTTTTTTTGCACCAGCTTCTCTTGCCATTTGGATGATTTGTGTGGAAGTGGTTCCGCGTACAATTGAATCATCAACCAACAAAACCGTCTTTCCTCTAAATTCCAAGTCTATGGCATTCAATTTACGCCTGACTGATTTAACTCTTTCTTCTTGCCCTGGCATAATAAAGGTACGTCCAATGTATCTATTTTTAACAAACCCTTCTCTGAACTTTACCCCCAAACGATAAGCCAAAGGAATAGCGCTGGAACGTGCTGTATCTGGAATGGGAATCACCACATCAATGTCATGATCAGGTATTTCAGCTAAAATTCTGTCTGCCAAGGTTTCACCCATTCTCAAGCGTGCTTTGTGAACAGAAATGTCATCAATGATAGAATCTTCACGCGAAAAATAAACAAATTCAAAGATACACGGTGTATGATTGTCCACTGTAGAACATTGTTGACGGTGCAATTTGCCGTCTTTGCTTATCATTACTGCTTCGCCGGGTTGTACATCGTTGATTAATTCAAACCCATGAATATCCAAAGCAACACTTTCCGAAGCCAGCATATATTCGTATTGTTGGTTGACCAACTTTTTACCGATCACTAGAGGACGAATGCCATTGGGATCACGAAAACCAATCACACCTTTGCCAGGTATCAAAGCAACCACAGCATAACCTCCAACACAGCGTTTATTCAATGCTGTGATGGCGGTAAACACCATCTCTGGACTAAGTCTTGATTCTGTACATTTCTGTAGTTCATGGGCAAAAACATTCAGCAACACTTCCGAATCAGAGCCAGTATTGATGTGTCTTCTGTCTTCTTCAAACAATTCCTTACGCAATTGCGCAGTATTGACCAAGTTTCCATTGTGAGCCAGCACAATTCCATAAGGAGAATTGACATAAAAAGGCTGTGATTCTAGGCGATTGTCACCCCCTGCTGTGGGATATCTGGTATGCCCTATTCCCATGTTTCCAATTAAATTTTTAACATTCTCAGGGTTGAAAATATCACGCACCAGACCATTGTCTTTAACCAAAGCAATCTCACGATTATTGCAGGTTGCAATGCCTGCGGCATCTTGTCCACGGTGTTGTAATACCGTTAAACACTCATAAATGGTTGATGCAACATCTTTTTGACTAACAACTCCTATGATTCCACACATTTATTGATCCTCATCAGAGACTTGTTTTGATTTTTCATTTGATTGCTCATCGGGATTTCCACCAGATAATATTTTTGATTGTTGCAACTCAATTGCCCTTTCGCCAATTTCTTTAAGTAATTTTTGCATTTCCGCTTCTTTGTTTTGTTCAATATTCGAGAAGTAATTGGAAAACTCTTCTGGCATATGGGTTCTCACCCACTCGGATACTTTGACAAACTGTGGTGCTAATTTTGATTCTTGCCACCATGGATCTTCAGACAAAGGCGTTGCATTGACAAAAAATGTGATGGCAACAACGGCTACTAGACCCCTTAGTAATCCAAAAAACATACCGAAAAAACGGTCTGTTCCGCTCAGGCCAGTTTTTTTAATCAATTTTCCAACCACAAAATTAACCATCCCACCAACGATTAATGCCGCTAAAAACAATCCCACAAAAGCAATTAAATGTCTAGCCGAGGGCAAGTCAACATAATTCGTCAGTGCATTTGCACCGACATTAACAAAATTATAAGCCACCCAAAAAGATCCCGCCCATATCAACAGAGACAACACTTCTCTGATCAGCCCCCTAAATAAACTGATAATAACCGATAGGCTTAAAATACCAATAAAGACAAAATCTAACCAGTTCATTAATTGACTACCTTTTGTTTTTCATGTGGCTTTAATAAACCTTTTAAATTCATTTTTTTCTTGATACTGGTTTTAGTAGAACCAGCTTCTTCTCGCGTTGCAAAAGGTCCAACTCTTACTCTGTATAAGTTTTGCTTTTTGCTATTTTTAATTTCATCTACAAAAGCAACAAATCCTTTTTTGCGAATTTTATCGCGCAATTTTATGGAGTTTTGCTTGCTTGAAAAAATACCTATTTGGATTATCCACCCAGTATCCAATAACATTTCAGAGTTTTGTACTTGTTCATCCGTTAATACCTCAATCACAGGTTTACCAATATTCAGTTTAAGTTTCTGAATTTTGGAGCTTAAAGTTTCAGCTGATTTTCTATTGCTTAAAAATTCCGAGTGAACTTTATATACATTGTCATCAATATTGTGTTCAACAATGGCATTATAACTTGCATTGATTATTTTTGCTTTTAATTGTTGCGCATTTTTCTGTTGAGAAAAAGATCCAAATTTCACCCGATATGTATTACTATCACTGGCTTCTACAACGGGGGACTTCATATCTTTAACGGACTGTTTTTTAACGGTTTTCTTGTTAGCTTTAGACTTGGGAGTTGATTTTTCAACAACAGGTGGTAATTGTTTAATTTGTTTGGTACTTTTTTTAGAATTATCAACCATGTCGATAATGGTTTCTTCTTTCTTAACAATCGGTTTATCTATAATTTTAGGTGATTCAATATTTTCTATCATATCACCAATATCAGTAGCTTGACTATTCGTTAAATCATGTTTAACAGGAACCTGTACAGTATCGATACTTAACACTCTATGTTTCAATCCATTGGGTTCTTCGGGTATTTCTATGGTTATTGACTGATTTTGGCTGACCTTTGTATCATCAAAAATCATTGGGATAAAGATTATTGCCAATGCAATTATGACCGATGCACCTACCAATCTTTGCTTTAATTCTACTTCCATCGTTGTCCCCTATTTAAATTGTTGCAACCATTCAACTAACTGTTCAAACGTGCCTTCTTTCTGCCCAAATTCTTTGTCTTGTAAAGATTTCAAAGTGAAACTATTGTTGCTTACTTCATTCGCACCTATTATTATAGCGAATTGTGCAGACAATTTATTGGCTTTTTTGAATTGAGCCTTAAAACTACTTGGATTTTGATTTACCAATAAGTTTAATGTTGGCAATGCATTTCTAATTTTTTCAGATAACATATTGATAATATTGGAATTTACTTCTTTATCAATCACCAAGTAAGCATCAACTGATGACTGTTCTTTCCACAGATTTAAATCTTTGATTAACTCAACAATCCGATCTATACCCATAGCAAATCCAACTGCGGGTGTTGGTTTCCCACCTTGTAATTCAACTAAAGCATCGTATCTTCCACCACCACAAATCGTGCCTTGAGCACCTAAATCGTCGGTTATCCATTCAAATACTGTCTTTGAATAATAATCCAGTCCTCGAACCAATTTAGGGTTAATGGTATATTCAATTTCGCAAGCATCTAAGATATTTTTCAATTCATCAAAATGCAATTGTGATTCCTCATCTAAATAATCTGATAGAACAGGAGCTGCTTCTACAATAGGATGCATCTTGGGGTTTTTACTATCCAAAATTCTTAGTGGATTAGAGTGCAACCTTTTCAATGCATCTTCATCCAATACATCTAAATGTTGTTCAAAATATTTAATCAACACTTCACGGTATTCTTTTCTGGTTTCAGAAGTTCCCAATGAATTTATTTCTAATCTAATATTGGGCAAACCAATTTTTTTCCAAAGTTTTGCTGTCATCAAAATCAATTCAGCATCGGCTTGGGCAGTTACAACATTAAAAATCTCGGCTCCCAATTGGGTAAACTGACGATTTCTGCCTTTTTGTGGGCGTTCATAGCGAAACATAGGACCTTGATACCACAGTTTTTGTATCGTTCCGCGGTTACACAAATCATTTTGAATGACCGCTCGAACACACCCGGCTGTGCCTTCAGGCCTAAGACTGATTTTCTTGCCGGATCGGCTTTGGAAACTGAACATTTCCTTATCTACAACATCGGTAGCTTCACCAATAGCAGAATGAAACAATGCTGTTTCTTCAAGCAATGGGAAACGGATTTCTTGAAAATAATAAGAATGGAAAACTTGTTGAACAACAGATTCAACCCTTTGCCAAATCCATGTTTCAGAAGGCAATGTATCGTACATTCCTCTTAGCCTTTTTGTTGGCTGTCTAGATATATTATTACTCAAAATAGTTCCTGATACTGGTTACTGAGTATTTTAAAAATATTTAACCCATTTTCATACATAATTTGAATTAATAATGAAATATTTTTCGCAGCAAGCTTCCTTTAGCTATCTAATGGCCAATTAAAATCAGCAATATTTTTTCTAGAATGTTCGGATAGGTCAATGTTTTCGCCATTGATTGATACTTTAACCATTTTAGAGTTGCCAATACGAAAATGTACTGGTTCAATTGATTCAAAAGATATTGCACCAGGTTCAAGTAAATCATTGTGTAACTTCTTTTTACCGCTTAAGTACTCCACCTTTACCCAACTTGTTTCATCAGCAACGACGGTTATTATAAAAGAAGAATCAATTGTAGAATTTTTTTGTTCGTGATCCAACGCTGTCTCTTCTTGCTCATTTTTTTTTGGTACTTCAATGGAGTTATTTTTATCTTCTTCATTTTTAATATCAGGAATTAATGAAGAATAATGATAGGACTCTCCTGTACTTTCTGAATTAGAGTTTGACTTAACTGAGTTATCCTCTAAAGGCAGTTGCTTTTGTGGGAAAATTTCTAATTGTGTTTTATCAACGATTTCTATGTTATTAGTTTTTGCTGAGTTGGTGTAATTTTTTAGCAAATACCAACCGCTAAAACTCACGGTAAGCACAATAAATGTTCCTAATGCATAACTGACCATATTTTTGGATTGTCTTTTAAATTTAATCCCTTTGCTATTGCTTGCTGCGGTATTTATTAATGGGATTTCCATTTCAGATTTGGGTATAAGAGCGATATATTTGTCGGGTTCAACACCCAATAAATTGCTATAATTGAGGATATATCCTCGTACATAAGTGTAAGCACCCAACTCATTCAATGCATTAGTTTCTATTTTTGTAATGACATCACTGGATAGTTTTAACTGTCTAGCAACATCTTTTATTGTTAATCCTTTGTCTTTTCGAATATCCCTTAACTCAATGAAACTATTGTCTGTATTTGAGTTTTTAGTATTTTCGGATTTCATTATTATTTACTCATTTATTGTTTTTAATGATTCAGAACCGGGGAAGTTCTTTTTTAGTTTGGTCAAATAGATTTTAGCGAGGTCGTTATGGTCTAATCCTTTTTCTATTTTATAGCCAGCTGCCAACATCTCAGAAGAAGGTTTAACAACTTGCTCAAGCCTTTGTAAAAAAGCCAAGGCTTTAAAGTATTGTTTTTTATTTAGGTTTATTTGCATCATTTGGTAAAGGGAATTGGGCTGTTTTTGATTTAGTTTCAATGCACTTCTAAAAAACTCTTCTGCTTTATCAATTTTATTGTCACTAACAGAACAAACACCCGCATTTTCATAAGCATAAGCTGGTGATTTGTACTGAGGGTTCTGCACCACTTGCATGTATCTTTCAACTGCCAAATCATATGACCCCCGTTGGCATAAAAAATTGGCATAATTGTTGATAATATCCGGATTGTTATTGTTATACTTCATGGACAGTTCATAATGTTTTTTCGCACTGTCAAACAAACCTTTCCTATCATAAACATTAGCCAACATTGAATGAGCCAATGCAAATTTTGGATTATAACCAACGGCTTTTTTAAATTTCTCTAAAGCAATATCCAAATCTCCTTTTTTGCCTCTTTTTAAATAGCCAACACCCAAATCAATATTCGCCATTTCAGGAGAACCCTTTAAAACTTGCTGGGAGTTTTCTGATCTGTTATTGTTATCTGATCTAGTGGTTGCATTTTTTGCACAAGAAGACAATCCCAATGAAAAAACCAATGAAAGAAATAATATTTTTAAAATCATACGTTTATGACACCTTCATTTTAATTGTATTTGAACGGCGAGTTCTATCTAGGAATTCACCAGCTAACTGACCACATGCCGCATCAATATCATCTCCGCGGGTTTTTCTGACTGTTGTAACTATTCTGCTTTTTTCACAAATATTTTGAAACAATTCAATAGATTCTGGCAATGATCGCTCATAAGAGTTTCCAGAAAACGGGTTAAATGGGATTAAATTGATTTTACAAGGCACTTTAGCAAGTAATTTTATCAATGCTCTTGCATGCTCCGGTTTATCATTGATATCTTTAATCAATGTATATTCAAAAGTAATTTTTGCCTTTCTTTTGTCTTTGACATAATCCATACAAGCCTTTAACAATGTATCAATATTGTATTTTTTATTCAGAGGAACCAAGGTATTCCTCAACAAATCATAAGGTGCATGCAATGATACTGCTAAAGAAACATCTATGTCTTCTTTAAGTTGATAAATCAATGGAACCATACCTGATGTACTAACCGTCACTCTGCGACTTGCCAAACCAAAACCAAAATCATCCAACATTATCTTAAGTGCTGGCAATACTCGCTTATAATTGGCGAGTGGTTCACCCATGCCCATTAATACTACATTGGTGATTCTGCGATTTTTGTTAGATTGACCCAATTCATGAGCAGCCACCCAAACTTGTCCAATAATTTCAGCAGTAGTTAAATGTCGATTAAATCCTTGTGCGCCTGTTGCACAAAATGAGCAGTTTAAAGAACAGCCAATCTGAGAAGAAATACACAAGGTGCCACGTTTTTTCTCAGGTATATACACAGTTTCGATGGCGTTGCCCTCTCTCATCTGTAAAAGCCATTTTATGGTGCCGTCTTTGGATGTTTTTTTACTCACAATTGTGGGAACTTCAAGAGTAGAGAACTCTTGCATCCTAGTTCTTAAAATTTTACTAAAAGTTGTATAATTATCGAAATCCGACTCATATTGATGGTACAAACCTTTCATGAATTGAGCCGCACGGTACTTTTGTTCACCAATTTTAGTAAACAATTTTTCCAGTGCAGCTCTATCTAAGCCGAGAAGGTTTATTTTTTCATCTAACAACTTATATTTTCTCTACATGTAATGTATTTGATCATCTAGGGTTGACTTCAGTCTCAGCAAAGAAATATGCTATTTCGACAGCCGCAGTTTCTGTTGCATCAGAGCCATGAACAGCATTGGCATCAATACTTTCTGCAAAATCTGCACGAATAGTACCAGATGCAGCCTCTGCAGGATTCGTAGCACCCAATAAATCTCTGTGTTTTGACACTGCATCTTCACCTTGCAAAGCCTGTATCATAACAGGGCCTGATGTCATAAATGTGACAAGGTCTGCAAAAAACGGACGGCCTTTATGAACAGCATAGAATCCTTCAGCTTCATTTTGACTCAAATGTTTCATTTTTGCTGCAATGATTTTAAGACCTGCATCTTCAAATCTTTGATAAATTTGACCAATAACGTTTTTAGCTACTGCATCAGGTTTTATGATTGACAAAGTTTGTTCAACTGCCATTTTACTTTTAACTCCAAATTTTCAAGAAAATTCTTTAATTTCCCTACTGTTACATAAATTTATTAATCTAACATTTTAACTTAAAATCTCAAATTTAATAAACAGAAATTTGAAATCTTGGTCGATTTTGTTGAGATAAATACCAAAAGGCGCGATTATACAGGTTTTATACAGACAAATCATTAGTTTATTGGTCGAAAGTTTTAATATTTACAAATCCTCAAATAATTAATTTTTATCAAACAACCGTTTGAATTTGTATTAAGATTGTTATTCACTTAAAATGCTGTATGTAATTTTATAAACCCTTATATGTCAGTATTATCAACAAAAGAAAGAATATTAAATACCACTGAAAAAATCATTTCTGAAATTGGTTTTTCAAGTATGTCCTTACGCACCATAAGTACACAAGCGAAAACCAATCTTGCTGCGGTCAACTATCATTTTGGCAACAAAGAGAAACTGATTGAAATGATGCTAGAAAGGCGTTTAGACAATTTATTTCAGTTGCGAATTAATTTATTAGACAACCTCGAATCTGGATCGTCCCAACCTTGTAATTTAAAACAGGTCTTAGAGGCATTTATAACTCCTGCTTTGACCATGAGCAATGATAAACACCAAGGTGGGTCTCTTTTTATGAAAGTTTTGGCTCGAGCCTATGCGGAAAAAAGTGAATACTTGCATGATTTACTTAGCAAAAGGTACTCAGATACCATCAAGCGGTTTGCATTGGCAATCCAAAGAGCTTGTCCATACTTGGATGAACAGGTGGTTTTCTGGAGGTTTCATTTTATTATGGGAGCCTTGGTTTATGTTATGGCTGATTTTGGCGCATCTAGTCGAACCAACAATTTATCAGATACAGAATATTTTAATATATGTTGCAATGAACTGATAAATTTTGCATTGTCTTCTTTTTCACAAACTTCTTAGGGTACCGTACTTCAATGATTTGGTTGATATTATCGCTACTCATCACTACGTTAGTTGCTGGCTTTTATCAAATAAAATTGGTATTATTTAGCCTTGTTATTCTAGGCCTACAGATCTTTGCTATTGTTTATAACGGAAGCAATCATCCTGAATTTTATGTACTGCTATTACTCTCTTTGTCAGCATTGATTATTCTAAATATTAAACACTTTCGTATTCGCCTGATTTCTAAGCCTTTATCTAAATTTTTTCTAAATACCACAGATAACTGGGAATCTTTTAAAAGAACCGACGACGGTTGGTTTGCCAGTAATTTTGAAACCGCAATTTTCAGAGGTAAACCACAATTTTTAGATAATTTTAATCCAACAAAACCAACTACTAAAACTGATATTGATGTAAAAATTCATGATTTATTACAAGAATCAACAAATACATCAAACACCAATTGTATTAACAAGTTGTCTAAAATTGGAGCAACCTCATTAATCATAAACAGTAAATTTGGAGGGCCAAATTTAACCAATATTGAAACATCAACAACATTGAAAAACATCAGTAAATCTAGTCCTGTACTTGCTTCAATAATTGGCATTATAAATCTAGACTCATTAACAAGTTTTATTCATCATTTTGGCAGTACAAAACAAAGGAACAAATATTTACCATTGATCACTAAGGGGAAAATGGCACCATTCATGAAACCCACTTCTTTGTATGAAACTTTGGAAAGTCAAAAGTCCTCAATCGAAGGTAGAATCGAGAAAAAAATCATTAATAAAAAAGTTGTTTTGGGTGTAAGAATTTCATTTCAAGATGTCATCTTATTGGGGACTTCTGCTTCCAATTGTTTTTATCTAAATGTGAATGTAAAAGATTTTAATAATCTATATGGCACGACAACTCACATGGGCACTGCTATCTTCATTATTAACAATGAGGTCAAAGGCTTAAAATATAGAAAAGGCTTAAAAGCCTATGATAATTATTTACATTATTATGCTTGCACTGGGAAAAATATATTTATTCCATTTGAAAACATTATCAATGAAAAGAATGGTATTGGTAAAGGCTTAGAATACTTGTACAAAAATCAGTATATCGCAAGCAGCATTTGGCCTCTAGCCGTTTCTATTCCAACCAACAATACCTCAACATTAACGGCTTGGTATTTTGCACATTTACAAAAACAGAATGGTAGGCAGTTGTTAAGTTTTAAAATTGTTTTAGCCAAACTGAATGAACAATTTGGGCAAAGTCTAAAGCTACAACTTATGAATCAATTGTCTTTAAAAGACAACTTACAACCACCAATGTTGAAGTTTACCGCCATTTTAAACAAAGAAACACACATCAACCAAACGATGGAGCATCTTGGTTTGTTAAGGGGGATACTGGGCTCTAATGCTCACAACATCAAAACCGAAAGTAGAGTTAGGTCATTTTACAAAGTAGCACACTTAGCAACAGAGTTAGATGGTATGAACCATGAAATCAACCAATTGCCTTTAATTAAGAAAGCCGCATTGGCTTGCCATCCATATTACCACCAGGAAGTTGATCTATTAATGAAGCCCAATGAGTTCAATATAGCAAAATTTGATACCATCATCTTTGAACACATAGGTTATATATTACATAATTTAATAAAAATTTGGTTTTATACCGTCAGAACATCATTTATTGCTCGTTTAATATTTCCCAAAAACAAATACCAAACCATGATAAAAAGAATGAGCTGTAGTTTTGCATTTTTAGCAGACATTACATTGATCAACTGGACATTCAAATTAAAAATTAATACCAGTTTTGCTAGCCATTTGGGCGACAGTATACAACACATAATCACTGCTATTGCTTTACATCAAAACTATTCGTCAAATCCTACTGACGAAAACGCCAAAGAACTAACTAAAATCACCCTTAAAAACACCTTACACGCCACTCAAAACTCCTTAAAAAACACCATTAATTTAGCATTTAATCGTGCTCCGGCGATTTTCATTAAATTATTAATTTTCCCCCTAGGAAGACCTTTTCATAAAATCACCACATATAAACCGTTAAGTAGTGATATAGAAAAAATCTGTGAAATGGATCAAATAAGAAACAAAGACAACGACAATTATTCACCATTTTTAAGAAGAATTTATCGGGCCAAACAAAAATTACAAGCTGCTGAGTCAGCAGAGATCGCAGTAACCAATGTAACAGGAACCCCAGTTACTACTGGCAATTATGAAACACTAATCAACCGTTGTTTAGCTGCTGGAATCGTTAGTATTGAACAGTCTGAACAATTAAGAGAAGCCTATCAAAGTATATTAGAAATTCAACTAACCAATCACTTTGGTACAGGTTACAAATAACAAGACAATAAACAAAAGAGAAAAAAACATGAGTAAACATTTTAATGTGAAAAAAGCCGCAATACTGGGTGCAGGTGTTATGGGCGCACAAATTGCAGCCCATTTTGCCAATGCAGGAATACCAGTTGTATTGTTTGATTTAGCCAGCGAGGGCAAAGATAAAAATGCCATCATTAATAAAGCCATTAAGATGCTGGGCAAAGCAAAGCCTGCACCATTGGGTTATAAAGGCGTTACCAAACTTATAGAACCTGCAAATTATGACACTGATTTAGAAAAACTCAAAGATGTGGACTTGGTAATTGAAGCAGTTGTTGAACGTATGGACATCAAGAAAAGCCTATATGACAAAATTGAAGATTACATCAAACCTGAGGCTATTTTTGCGACCAATACTTCAGGATTGAGTATTAATAGTCTAGCTGAAGTTTTCCCAGAAGCATTAAAAAATAAATTTTGTGGCGTTCATTTCTTTAACCCACCCCGTTATATGCACTTGGTCGAAGTGATACCAACGACTAAAACCGATGAAAGTGTCATTGATGATTTAACTGAGTTTTTAACCACCACCTTAGGAAAAGGAGTAGTTAAAGCCAA
Organism: Gammaproteobacteria bacterium; assembly: GCA_024280395.1. Lineage (GTDB taxonomy): Bacteria > Pseudomonadota > Gammaproteobacteria > Xanthomonadales > Marinicellaceae > NORP309. Next base: position 16,419 of record JAJRQG010000027.1, read on the forward strand.
AGACACCCCTAATTTTATTGCCAATAGAATCGGTGTATTTTCAATATTGTGCACAATTCATCACGGTATGAAGTTCAATATACCACTTGAAACACTGGATGCTTTAACTGGCACGCGCATTGGCCGCGCTTCAAGCGCCACACTACGAACAGCAGATGTAGTGGGACTTGATACATTGAATCACACAGTCAACACCATGCTAAATGGTTTACCAGATGATCCTTGGAATAAACATTACCAACTACCTGAATGGTTAACAGGATTAATCGAAGCTGGTGCTTTGGGTGCCAAAACCCGCGTAGGTATTTATAAAAAAGAAGGCAAGGATATTAAAATTCTTGATATTAAGAAAAAACAATACCGCTTACAGAACGTAGAAATTGATGAAGAAGTCGTTGCTATTTTAAAAAATAGAAATGCAGCAGAACGCATGGCTCAACTGCGCGCATCAAAATCCGATCAGGCACAATTTTTATGGAGCATGTACCGCGACTTATTCCATTATTCTGCTTATCATTTGGCAGATATTGCTGACAATGCCCGCGAAGTAGATTTTGCCATTCGCTGGGGCTTTGGTTGGAAACAAGGACCTTTTGAGATTTGGCAAGATGCTGGATGGCAACAAGTAGCCAAATGGATCAATGAAGACATGAAAAATGGCGACACCATGATTCAAAAAGCCATGCCAAACTGGGTGACGGAAATTGATGCGGCGCACAAACCCGAAGGTTCCTATTCCGCAAAAACCAATAGCTATCAAGCACGCCCAGATTTGCCAGTATTTAAGCGTCAATTGTTCCCTGAATTAACCATCGGTGAAAAAGCCAATTATGGAACAACCGTATTCGAAGACGATGATATCCGATTGTGGCACATGAATGACGATATTTTAATCACCAGTTTCAAAACCAAAAAACACATCATCACCACAAATGTCCTTGCAGGCATTCAAAAAGCGGTAGATATTGCCGAAGAAAGTTACAAAGGCATGGTTATCTGGCAAACAAGTGATCCTTTTACCCTAGGAGCCAATCTAGCCCCTGCCCTTCAAGCTGTAGCAGAAGGACGAGTGGAGGAAGTTGAAGAGTTGGTCAATACTTTTCAACAAACATCACAAAAACTCAGGTTTTCACAAGTACCCACCATTATTGCCCCCAGAGGAATGACATTGGGTGGTGGTTGTGAATTTTCCATGAATGCGACTTCTGTGGTTGCTGTATTTGAGTCATATATTGGTTTGGTTGAAGCGGGTGTTGGTTTGTTACCAGCTGGTGGCGGCTTAAAAGAAATTGCACGCAGAACTTCCGAAGATTTTGAAACCGGTGATTTATATCCACAAATCGAACATTTCTTTAAGTTGGTAGCCATGGCACAAGTCGCGGGTTCTGGTCTAGAAGCCAAAAACTGGAAACTGCTTAAACCCTGCACAGATATTGTTTTCAACACACATGAAGTCTTGCATGTTGCCAAAGAAAAGATCAAGTGGTTACATGCAAAAGGCTATCGAGCACCCGCTGAAGACCAAAAAATTCGTGTAGTGGGCAATCCAGGTATTGCCAATATGAAAATGATATTGGCCAATATGATGGCCGGGCGCATGATGAGTCCGCATGATTACGAAATCGCCGTACGCATTGCTACAGTTATTGCAGGCGGAGACATTGACAGCAATAGCTTGGTCACAGAACAATATTTGTTAGATTTAGAAAGAAAATTGTTTATCGAGTTGATTCAAATGCCAAAGACATTGGCTCGAATTGAACACACATTAAAAACTGGCAAGCCTTTAAGAAACTAGGAGAATAACATGAAAAAAGTACAAGAAGTTTATATAGTAGAAGCCGTTAGAACTCCAGTTGGTAAAGCACCAAGAGGTATGTTCAGCAAAACCCGACCCGATGATTTATTGGCACATTGCATGTCCAGCATGCTAGCACGTCATCCAGATTTTGACAAAAATGAAATTGGTGACGTAGTGATTGGTTGTGCCATGCCCGAAGGCGAACAAGGTATGAATATTGCCCGAATCGCCAGCTTGCTTGCAGGTATTCCAGATACTGTTCCTGCCATGACCATCAACCGTTTTTGCTCATCCGGCGTACAAGCCATTGCCATTGCCGCACAACAAATTGCCACAGGTCAAATGTCTGCTGCAATCGCCGGCGGTACTGAATCAATGAGCATGGTCCCGATGATGGGCAATAAAGTAGCCATGAACCCGAAAGTCTTTGAAAACGATGAAAACATAGGCATCGCTTATGGCATGGGAATAACCGCCGAAAATGTTGCCGACCAATGGAAAGTAACCCGTGAAGCACAGGATGAATTTGCATACAATTCACATATGCGCGCCCTCAATGCCATTGAAAAAGGTTATTTTAACGATGAAATTGTTCCATATGAAATCGAATCAAGAAAAGCCGATTTGTCTAATGCCACAACCGTTGTTTCTAACAAAACTGTTTCCAATGATGAAGGCCCGCGTGCTGGCACGTCAGTTGCAGTTCTAAACAAATTACGCGCTGTATTCAAGATGGGCGGTTCAGTCACCGCTGGTAACTCATCACAAATGAGCGATGGCGCAGGTGCCTTATTATTGGTCAATGAAGAAACATTAAAGCGTTATAACATGACGCCAATCGCCAAATACCATGCCTTCTCAGTTGCAGGTGTTCCTGCTGACATCATGGGCATTGGCCCCATCAAAGCCATACCCAAGGTGTTGAATTTGGCAGGATTAAAAGCCCAAGACATGGATTGGATCGAACTCAACGAAGCCTTTGCCGCACAAGCATTGGCAGTTGTTGGCGAGTTAGCTTTAGATACCGATAAAGTTAATCCAAACGGTGGAGCGATTGCTTTAGGCCATCCATTGGGTGCAACTGGTGCCATCCGTGCCGCCACCGCCATTCACGGCTTGCGCCGAACTGGCGGAAAATACGGCATGATAACCATGTGTATTGGTACAGGTATGGGCGCTGCGGGGATTATTGAAGCGTTGTAATCACAATAAAATCAGGGTTTTACATAAAACGGTTAACAAACGTATATTGTAAAACCCCTTTCTTTTCTTAATCTAAGAGATCAGTGGATCAGTGGATCAGGGGTCAAGTGACGTTTTCATTAATCAAATCCAATAGTTTATCTATATTCCGACCAAAACTTTTAAAATTCCTTCTCTTTTTTCTTATCATACTTGTATGGTAACTTACCGAACCAATTTGTTTGAGATTAAAATATTGAGCAATTTCTCTTAAATATTTTCCACTCAATTCCTGACAGAGATACATAGCTATTTTTCTTGGCACTAATTCTGATTTTCTACCTGCAGCTCTTTGTGTTATTAACTTGCTATCCAGGTTATAATAGATTGAAACCTGATTAACTATCTTTTCCATCGGAACATTTTGTTTTATTATCCGTATTTTTTCTTCTGATTCTTCGTTTATTAGTACTTTTTCGTAAACCCATTTTTTAAAGGGTTTTGCCCCAATTATGCTTGGTAAATTCTTCTTGCCATATAGCTTCTTTATCTCATCGTCAATTTCATTGTCAACAAAATGTTTATATGCCCTATATTTGTTTTTATGAACTAGTATTTCATAAGTAAATTCTCGATAAAGCCAATTTGGTGTCTTAGATTTATTTATGTAGGCAGGATAACTTGACCAAGGATAATCGACTAAATCTGAAACTAATGGTCTTTTCATATCTATCGGATTGCGATGTATATAGCGAGATAATTGCATAATATATTCATCTTTATCCACCAATATTGCTTTAAATCTCCCTCTAAATAACGAGCCATCCGTTTTTTTCAATCGGTTATATCGTTGAGTATAAACACCATTAATATGGCGCATAATCCGAGATAAATTTGCATTTGGAGTTTCCAGTAAAAGATGATAATGATTCCCCATTAAACAATAAGCATGAATAATACAACCAAAGCGTGTATGGACTTCATTCAATGTTTCAAGAAAAGCTTGGTGAAACTTTTCACCATGAAAAATCATTTGTTGACCTCTACCACGATTCATTATGTGGTAGAAAGCATTTTCATATTCTATTCGTTGTGGTCTAGGCATTGAGTTATTGTACGCTAATTTTAATTAATGAACAAGCTACTTGACCCCTATTTTTATGACCCCTATTTTTCATACCTATCAAAAAACCCCAATACTTTAAATGCATCATTACTGATTAAACCTGGTTTTATCTACACCTTTACTATGTATATTATGTCATTGGTGGCTTTCAATATTAAAAGAGAGTAGCAACTAAAAAAACAAAAGCCGTTAACGATTTAACGGCTTGAAAATGGTGGGTTTTACATAAAAGGGAAAATCAAAGTGCTCTACCCTTTTGATTACTAAGCACCTGTCTTAATAGTGGGGTACAGCTCTGTTTACCTAAAAGGGTACTGACCCCTTAAAGTTTGACCCCAATAACTATTAAAGTCAAAAAAGTTTAAAATCAATATCACTAGCATTTTTACTCTGAGACTTTTCAATTGCATCTGTCCAATCAGACCAAACAGCGGAATCTGCAGGTTTGCCATCATCCATTAATAGCATACCACCTAAAAAACTACCTAAGTCATCAGAATTAGTACGTTCATAAAGGTCACATAAATATTGATACATGGCTGCATAGGCTTCTTTGGGATCAAGCTTTTTTGTTGTCATTGGTATACCTCTTTTACTGTTTTGGTTTGTTAGCGGCAGACAAACCTGTTCTGCTGTTAAATGTTTTAGGAGTGTAATTCACTCCCCCTGCATCAATTTTACCATTTCTTACCTGCACCCAAATTTGAGACCCGTCAGAGTTAAGTTTCGCATACCATTTATTACCATGTATATCTTTACCTAGGTAATTTTTATTGCTATTTGCAACATTTTCTAAAGTTTGTCTATTCGCAGGCGTATCTCTTGATAAACGAATACATAGCGAATACATAGGACACCCAACCATGTAGGAATTATCTTACAACAAAATCAGAACTTTGCCACTGATTGTATTAACAGGTTTTTATAAAATAGTCTTTTTTAAGGATAAAATCATGACTTTACCAAGGAAACAACTCATATCTATCGAAGATACACCTTATTACCATATCGTCACTCGATGCGTTCGTAGAGCCTTCTTATGTGGCAAAGACAAATACTCTGGCAAGTGTTTTGAACACCGCCGACAACTGATTGTTGATCGGATAAAACAACTG
>JAJRQG010000028.1 GCA_024280395.1 Gammaproteobacteria bacterium
ATGGAACGTCAAATGGCAGAGATAGCCAAGGCCAAAGCCCAAGAAAACAAAGAAATTCCCAACAAATTCGATTATCAATCAGTAACAGGACTGAGTTCAGAATTAACCGAAAAATTGACTTTGGTAAAACCACAAACCATCGGCCAAGCAACACGCATACAAGGCATGACACCAGCTGCTGTATCGTTGTTGATGGTCCATTTAAAGAGAGTAAGTTAATTGACACACATTTAAATGTGTAATACAATGTGTGAAAATACCTTAGAGACATCATAATGGCAACAAATTTAGCAATTGATGACACGCTTTTAATTGAAGCTCAAAGATTGAGCGGACTTAAAACCAAGAAAGACACGGTTAATACGGCACTTCGAGAGTTTGTCAACCACCGAAAACAACAAGAAATTATTGAGCTTTTTGGTGTTATGGAACCCGATGCCGATTATGATTATAAAAAATCACGGCAAAAAGACGGATGAAAATATTAGTTGATACTTCGATCTGGTCTTATGCATTTCGCTCAAAAAAGCCTAAATTCAAATCACAAGTCGATACACTTATTGAACTTATTTCCAATAATAACATCGTCATTATTGGTGCAATTAAGCAAGAAATTCTTTCTGGTTACTCGGATATGAGTCGCTTTAAAAAGCTCGAAATAAAAATAGCCGCCTTTGAAAATACTCACACTCTTGATGAAGACTATATTCAAGCAGCCAAATTTTCCAATCAATGCCGCATAAATGGAATACAAGGTTCCCCAGTTGATTTTCTTATATGTGCCATTTCTTATCGACTTAAAGTAAAAATATTCACCACAGACAAAGACTTCAACCTTTACCAAAAACACCTACCTATAGAATTACTATGAACGAAACAATAATCATCCTAGCCATGTTAATCGCCTGTATTGGAATACTTCTCTATTTCGTGGGCTGGATAAACACCATTTTCATGGCCTTGGGAAAAGATGAGAAGATAATGGGTTTTATTATCTTTATACTCAACCCTGTGGCTATTTATTACAGCATTAAACACTGGGATGAAGCCAAAGTACAAGCCAAACAGTTGATGATTGGCTTATTTATTATGTGTATTACTATAATACCCGCATATTTCTATTATACCAAATATGCCATAACATAATTATGGAAATTTATTTGGCTGTATTGAGCGTTTTATTAATAGGCACAACCATAATATTAGGCATACTTGCATGGTTAGCAACACTCATACATGCTTCTTCAAAAGACAGCTATATAATAGCCTTATTGATGGGGCTTATACCATTGTTAGTAATCGTCTATCAAATGTTTTTTTGGAAAGAAACAAAAAGAGCACAATTTTTAACATTATTGACAATGATTTTTGCAATCATTACTTATTTTGAATTTCAAGAAGTTATCAATGCCTTTAATTCACTTACCTGAATCAATAATGTATAGCAGACTCCAATAAAGCAATAGACACCAATGAGATACTCACATGATAAAAACAATTTTCTTAACATTAATATTAACACCAACACTGTCTATAGCTGAAAAAAAAGACCCCCGTCAACTGGTTGAATTCCCCCCAATGATGCAAACTCATCTACTGGGGAATATGCGTGACCATTTGGTGGTTATCAATCAAATATTGTTATTTTTAGCCAATGATGAATTAGACAAAGCCGCCGATATTGCTGAAGATCGATTGGGCATGAGTTCATTGGACTCACACCATGCCAGCCACATGACAAAATTCATGCCAGAAGGCATGCGCAATGCCGGCACGAGCATGCACAAAGCAGCCAGTCGATTTGCACTGGTTGCCGAAGAAGGCGATGTCTTATTGGCCTACAAGGCTTTATCAGAAATAACAACGGCTTGTGTTGCGTGTCATGTTGGGTATAAAGTAAAATAAAAGTATGAAAAATTTAAAACATTTATTCGATAACAATCAACAATGGGCAGCAAAACTTAAAAAAGAAGACTCCAATTTTTTTAAGAACTTAAGTGATCAACAAGCTCCCGAGTATTTGTGGATAGGTTGTTCTGACTCTCGCGTTCCTGCCAATCAAATCGTCAATCTGGCTCCTGGCGAAGTATTTGTACACAGAAACATCGCCAATGTGGTGGTACATACCGACCTGAATTGCTTATCGGTGATTCAATTTGCAGTAGATATATTAAAGGTTAAACACATTATTGTTTGTGGACATTATGGCTGCGGTGGCATCCATGCAGCTATGGAGAAAACCAAGTATGGACACAAAACCAAAAAAGTTTGCATGATAGACAATTGGCTTGGTCACATTGAAGATGTGGCACGCTTTCACAAGGAAGAATTACAAGGCTTGTCAAAAACAGCACACCACAAAAAATTGTGTGAGTTGAATGTTATTGAACAAGTTAAAAATGTTTGCAATACCTCTATTGTCAACAAAGCATGGAATGAAGGTGCTGATTTAACAGTACATGGTTGGATATATGACATAAACAACGGCATCTTAAAAGATTTAGAAACAGGTCACAATCGAAGTCATAAACGAAAAAACTAATTAACAGCATTAACAATGCAATCTTTTTGCGTTATCATGGTCTTTACTAATAATAAATTTTATATGATAAATGATGAATGCAATAATAAATACCCTAACCAATAAATTGATGGTCCCATTTTTGATGGTTGCTATCGGTTTTCAAACGCATGCCTACGAACCAGATGAAGGACAAGTTGCGCCTGATTTTGGAATCATCCAAGCCGATGGTTCAAGCTTTAAGCTCAGTGATTATAAAGGCAAAAAAAGCGTGTATGTGGTATTTTGGAATACTTGGTGTCACTACTGTATGAAGAAAACACCCAAATTATTGGCAACAGAAAAGAATTTATCCGATAACATAAAAATCATCGCAATCAATACCTCAAGAGAAGATTCAATGGAAGAAATGTTGGCCTTCAAGAAACGGTTCAATGTTACCTACTCCCTGGCATTTGATAACAACGAAACCATTACCGATTTGTACAATGTTCATGGCGTTCCCACTGAGTTTATCATTGATATCAATGGCATGATTAAGCACAGAGATGGCGTTCCTGATAAGTTAGAAGATTCTATTGGTAAATGGAACGAAAATAATACATCCTCAATCAACCTTCCGAGTAAAATTTAAAATGATCAAAACTATTCTACTGATATTTATACTCTCCTTTTCAACTCTTGGCTTTCCACAAAATCCAAAAGAAGGAGACATAGCACCTGATTTTGAAATTCAACAAATGAATGGCAAAACCTTTAAACTTAGCGATTACAAAGGAAAACAAAGTGTTTATTTGGTATTTTGGAATGCTTGGTGCACCAATTGCTTTAAAAAAATACCACAGTTAAAGGAAATACAGGCCAATTTATCTGACAAAATAAAGATTATTGCCATTAACACCACCAGGAAAGATTCAATGGAAGAGTCTTTGGCCTTTCAAAAGAAATTTGAGATTAACTATCCACTGGCTTTTGACTATGGTAAAAAAGTAACCGATTTATACACGGCCAAATTTGTACCTTATGCCTTTATTATTGATATAAATGGCATAATTCGTCACCGCGATAATATCCCTAATGACATTTCAGCACATTTAACCGACTGGAACACTGTACAACAAAAGGTCGCCGCAAATCCATGAAAGTTTATAGTCTAAAGCACAGAAAAAATCCAAATAAACCAAAAAATTGTCAATTTGAACAACATTGGACCAGCGGCATCAATCGTCGTGAGTTTATGAAAGGTTCGCTGGCTTTATCGGTTCTGGCTGGACTTTCTGCTTGTAAACCTTCAATAGAAAACAAATCTGCAAAGAAACAAGTAAAACTCATTAGACAAACCGACAGAACCGTTAAATTAACTGGTAGAGTTTTCAATGAAAAGCAACTGTTGGATATACAAGCCGTTTCCATGCGCCTATTTCCAGATGATGGAGATGGTCCCAGTGCCGATGATTTAAATTTTCTCACCTATCTTGAGTGGGCAATGACAGATGAACAAAATATGTCTGATGGAGATCCAGAATTTATTGTCAAGGGCATTGGTTGGCTCAATCAATTTGCCAACGATGATTATGGCAAAGACTTTAAAGAACTATCGGTTCAAAAACAAGACAAATTACTCTCCACTACCGCCAGATCAGATGCCGGAGAAAGGTGGATGGCTTTGCTAATATACTATCTTATCGAAGCATTGGCTTTGGACCCTTTTTACGGAGGCAATACCGATCAAGTCGGTTGGAAATGGCTGAAACACCAAGGTGGTTTTCCCAATCCAATAGCAGGCAAAACATATAGGGATTTTGAATGAGGAATTTGATATGAAGAGCCTAAAGGCAATAGAGTGTGATGTATGCATCATTGGAAGTGGCGTAGGTGGTGCACCTGTAGCCTCAGAATTATCTAAAGCGGGTCATAAAGTAATCGTCTTAGAAAAAGGCGGTTGGTACAATGAACAAGATTTCAAAAAAGATGAAATGTTAGGTCGCAAGCGAATATTTCGTTCTAAAATGAAAGAAGAAAGACATGTCTTGTCTGCTCCTGATGGCGATGGAGATTTCTCAGAATCCACCACAACAGAATTTTGGGGTGGTAATATTGTAGGTGGCGCCAGCAACTTCATGAGTGCTTATTTCCACCGATTAAAACCCAAAGATTTTCGCTTACTCAGTGAATATGGCCCTATTGAAGGTGCCAACATAGCTGATTGGCCGATTACTTATGATGATATGGAACCCTATTATGTTAAAGCAGAACAAGTCGTAGGCATCTCAGGAAAAGTCGTTGACCATCCTTTTTTAGAACCCCGTTCAACCCCTGATTATCCTTTTCCACCGACCAACGAGCATCCAATAGCCAAATGGTTTGACAAAGCTGCAACAAAATTGGGGTTTCATCCTTTGCCCATGGCGCGTGGTATATTATCGCGTCCACACAATGGTAGAAATTTTTGTGAATATTCGGGTTATTGTGGCAGTTATGGCTGTCATTCAGGCGCCAAAGCCAGTTCACGTGCTTCGCTATTAGACGATGCAGTTAAAAATGGCAATTGCGAAGTCATTACCCATGCCAAAGCCTATCAAATTAATACAGATAGCGATGGCAATGCTTCATCCGTCGATTACTTTGACATGAATGGAGATAGCATTCGGGTTAAAGCAAAAAAAGTAGTGGTTGCGTGCTATTCAATGGAATCTAGCCGTATGTTGCTTGCATCCAAAGGTGAGAAACACTCCAATGGAATTGGCAATAAATATAACCAAATTGGTAAGAATCTACATTGCTGTGCTGGTGGAACAGGTCATGGAGTCTTTGATTTAAGCAAGTTTAGTGAATTGCAACAAAATGAATTGACTGTTCGTGGACCCTTTTTTAATCGCTTCTTACAAGATTGGTATGAAATCAATGATAAATCAGCCTTCGATAAGCCCGTTAAAGGTGGCACCATCGACTTTGTTTTTGATCCACCTTCTCCAACTTCAGATGCGAGTGAGAGCCGTTATAATGATGGTGATTTAGTCTGGGGAACCCAACTCAAACAAAACATTAAATCCAGCTTTACTCAATCGAAAGATTTTAAATTTGAAGTCTTCTGTGATTGGTTGCCCAACGATGACTGTTATGTCAGTTTAGATCGCAATGAAAAAGACAAATGGGGTTCACCCGTTGCTAAAGTCAAAGTTGGTTTTCATCCACACGATCTAAAGGTAGCTCAATACATAGTCGATAAAGGTGTAGAAGTCATGAAACAAATGGGCGCACAGACAGCTTTCGGCAATGTCTGGTCAGATCCCACAGGAAACCTTATGGCTGGAGGCCTGCGTTTTGGTAACGACCCCAAAACCTCAGCACTTGATGCCAACTGTCGCGTCCACGGAACCAACAACCTGTATGTCACCGATGGTAGTTTTATGCCCAATGGCGGGAGCGTAACACCCACATTTACCATTTATGCCAATTCTTTTAGAGTTGCGGATAAGATTTTGGAAGCGATGTAACTAGAAACTTCTAAATAACTGACAAGAAACACGGATGCTCACTGTGAAGATACAGACTTACACAAAGATTATTTTACAACATCATTAACTTTGCCAAAAGTTATCACTAAGTAACTAGGAAGTATTCAAAATATCAATATTTTATTCTATATAATCATCTAAATTCGATACATCAATCTCATAAGTATTGTTTGAGGACTTTTTGTCAAATATAATAACTTTTCCATACTTAAACTCATCTAATTTCACATTTGCTCTTTCTAGTGGTGTTTTTAGAAAATCATCAATAAGGGTATTTGATACTGCTTTAATTATCTTTAATTTCTTAATTGTTTTTTCAAAAGATTCGCATGACATTACAGTTACAGGTATAAATCCTTTCCCCATTCGATAGTATCCAAATACAGCATATTGTAAATATTCAGTATCTAAACGATCTCCATTAGCTTTCAATTTGAAGTGTGTCTTCCTTCCTTTTGGCAGATTCGCATTCTCGATATCAATCCATACTTGTCTAATCAATCTTATTAAAGAATAATTGTAACCTTGACTTATCAAGCCAAATAAATCCCTCAACAACTGCATTCTTAATTGTTGAACCATTCTATTATTTGGATTTTGATCTAGCAAAAATTGTAAGTGATCAATTGCAAGTGTTTGATAAATCTGTTTGAGAAAATTTTCTCTCTTTATAAAACGTATTATTGTTTCCATCAAAATTGTTTCTGCATGGGGAGAGTTACCCACATGATTTTTAAACCTTTCATTAATTTTATCTTTTAAATTTCTATAACTCAAGGAAGTTACTTTTGAATAATATTCAATTAACTCATCCAACTTATCAATTAAATTTATATTATTTTCACTAGCTAATCCATCAAATACATTATCCAGTGTATTTTTTTTAGGCACCTCTATAGCATTAAACTCCAAAAACAAAAAAGGAGTAACTAGAAACTCTACAGGAAATAAATCATTGATAATACTGACGATTTGTTTTTGCCATTGTATTTGATTTTCATCTACTGTTTTATCAGTGAGATTTCGTAGAAAACCATTATCAAAAAGGAGTAAATTTGTCATTACTCAAAATACCTCAAAAGTCTTAACCAAATAAATATTAATGAGTATAACTTAGAAACGCCTAAAGAATAACAATTCACGAGCAGAATCATCTTCAATTGAAGCGCAATTTCACGAATTTTGCCATTAAGGAGACTCTTTAACAAAATCCCTAGTTTTGGTGTGTAACCTATCCCTTGTCCAACCCCTTAAATCATCAAGCCAACAGTACAAACTGGGCAATACCAATAGGCTGACTATGGTTGAGAAAGTTAAACCGCCAATTATGGCACGTGCCATGGGAAAATAAGCAGGACCACCTCCTCCTCCGACGGTTGAGACACTGACAGCTAACGGAATTAATCCCACTACAGTTGTAGCAACCGTCATCAGGATTGGACGCAATCTGTCTCGGCCTGCTTGCAAGACAGCTTGACTGCGTTGCAAGCCTTTTATGCGCAATTGATTAATGTGGTCGATCAATACTATGCCATTATTGACCACAACTCCAATCAAAATCAACATACCAATACCTGCCATCATGGTGAACTGTGTGCCTGTTATGGCAAAAAATATAAACACACCCAAGTATGAAAATCCAATGGAAGTAATTACACAAAGAGGAAACAACATAGATTCAAATAAAGCGGCCATCACGATAAATATTAAGAAAACAGCAATCAGGGTGTTTCTTTGCAGATTTCCACCTTGCATTCTCATGCGTCTGGTATTCCCATCAAAGGTCCATTGGTAGCCACTGGGAAAATTAACTTTATCCATAATGGTTGTAAATTTTTCTTTGATGTCCTTTTTATTTACATCCTCATCTAAGTCAATTTCAATTTGTATAGCACCCATGCGATCCTGTCTGCGTAGGGTTTGCGGAGAACTACTGTTCTTTATTTCAGCAATGGTTGACAATGTTACTTGGTTGCCATTGCGGGTTTTTAAGGGTAACTCAGTCAATTGTTCTAATTTAAAATCACCCGTTTTATAGAACCGCATCACAACTGGCAACTCACCAGAATCTGTTACCATTTCACGTAAATTCATCCCGCGCATGGCAATTGAGACACTTTGCGCCACAGTTGTGGGGTTTAACCCCAAGCGTATAGCTCTGTCACGATCCACAATGATTTGAAGCTCTTCACGGTCGTTCTTATTTTCCACTTGTGCACCAGATACTCCTTCGACTTGATTCAAGTCCAATAAAACAGAAGGTAAAAGTTCTTTTAAAACTTCATGAGAATCTCCTTTTAAATAAATACTGATAGAGTCATTGTTGCCACCTCTTCTCCATTTGAAACTTGGTGTTCCTATGGTTATTTTTGGCAAACTTTCCATGATTTCTTTTTTAATATCCGCAATCGATTTTGTAGCGTCTTCTTCCTCGATCAAATACAGGCCAGAAATAGCTCTGCCTGTTTCAGTATAATAAGTGTAGACAGATTTAATGTCGAATTTTTGCTGATTGGCATAAAGATAGTCTTCAATTTTATCTACATCTTTTTTCATTCTTGTCAATGTAAAGGAGCCATCAACATGGTATGGAAGCCAAAGAGTACGTGAACCACCACGATCAAACCCATCCTCATCCTTCATATTCGCTTGAGCAACTAACCCAATCACAACCAATGCAATAATGAAAAATAGCGTATACCATCGGTGATTTAAAGTAAATTTCAACGCATTGGCATAAGATTCTTTCAGCTTATCAAACCAATTTTCTTTGAGTTCAACAGCTTGCTTGTTCAATTTTGAAATAATCAATGGAACAACCGTAATAGAGATAAATAACGAAATCAATAATGCACCGATAATTGATGCCGCAACATGTGTCATATACATTGAAATTATGTCTTCGGCCGTAACCACAATCGGCAAAAACACACAAATAGAAGTAATCGTTCCTGCAATCACTGGAACCATCACTTCTGATACACCCCTTTTTATTGAGGCTGTCATATCATAAATACCCTTGCTTTTGTTGGTCAAGATACTTTCACTGATCACAACTGAGTTGTCCACCAACATACCAATGGCCAACATCAAACCCATTAAGGTTAATATATTCAATGAAAACCCCAAGAAATACAACACCCCTAAAGTGATGATGATGGAAATGGGTATAGATAATGACACGATTAGTGTGGTTGTGATATCACGGGTAAACACATACAAAACAAACAGACTCAACAAAGCGCCTATAACACCGGCCATAATCACTTCTTTTAAAGAATCTTTAACGCTTTGCGCCTTATTTTCCAAAATAATTAATTTGATCCCTTCCATTTGTGGAGTTTCAGATATTTCTTTGATTTGCGCCATCACTCTGTCAACCACATCTACCATATTGGCTGTTGATTCCTGAAATATTTTCAAGCCTACAGAATATTTCCTATCTAAATGACGGGCATAGTTTCTTTCTCCAGTCACCAAGTCAATTTGTGCTACATCGGACAACCGAATACCAAACCTATTGAGTACAACATTCTTTAATTCATCCATGTCGTTTAATTGACCTTTGGGAACCACCCTTAACTGCCGTGCTTTCGCTGTTGTTCCCGTTTTGAAATTACCTGATGCGATGGCAAAATTGGTGTCATTTAATTTCGAAGTCAATTCATTAAAGCCTATGCCATAACGTTTTAAAGCATCGTTATCTATAATAATTCTTAATATTTTTGGTTCAATTCCTTCTAACTCTACCCGTGCCACACCAGAAACTCTTTCAATGGGTTGTACCAAGTATCGGTTAAGTCGGTCGTAGGAGTTTTCCAAGTCCATATTGCCCGATATTCGAATTTGCAAAACAGAGTCACCTCCCATATCTGCTTTATTGACCACAATTCTACGCACATCATCAGGCAGTGAAGATTTAACCAAATCAATTTGTTCCTTCACCAACATGGTCTTTTCATCAACATCAGCATAGGACTTAAACTGAATACCAACATTGGCACCACTGGTACTAGATCGTGAGCTGATGACTTCTATATCACCAATGGTTGCCAAAGCTTCTTCTAAAATTCGGGTGATGTTTTGCTCAACTTCTTTGGGAGTAGCCGAAGGATATGCAACATTAACATTAACATAAGGTATTTTAACTTCGGGCCATTTTTCAAGCGGCAACAAGCGTGAAGAAATCAATCCAACAACAACCATACTTAAAAAAATCATGGTGATGGTGATGGGGCGTTTTAAGGAGAAAACCGCAATTGCGCTAAAACTGCTTTCTTTTGTTTTAGCAGCAGTATTATTTTCTTGTGATTTTTCCATCTAACTCACCGCTTTCTTTTCATTTTCAGAATCTTCAATATCAACAACTGTTTCTTTGGTCACCAGTGAATAAATAATCGGCACCACAATCAAAGTTAAAAATGTCGATACTATCAATCCGCCCATAACGGTAATCGCCATAGGCGCACGAATTTCGGCACCAGCTGATTGACCACCCATGGTAATCACCATGGGCAACAAACCCAAAACAGTGGTTATTGTGGTCATTATGATAGGCCGCAACCGAGCCTTGCCCGCACGGATGATGGATTGGTTAAGTGCTTCGCCTTGCGCCTGTAATTGTTTGATCCTATCAATCAAAACTATCGCATTGTTCACCACAATCCCTGCCAACATGATCAACCCAATAAACACCACTACCGAAATTTGGGTTCCCGTTAAATACAGCGCCCAAACGGCTCCAATCATAGCTAAGGGAACAGAAAACAAAATAACAAAAGGATGAATAAATGATTCAAATTGCGAAGCCAGCACCATATAGACCAAAAAGATGGCCAATGCCAAAGCAAAGATCATCGAGTTATTTGACTCTTGTAAGTCTTCATTTTGCCCTGTCACTTTTACATTAACCAAGGGATTAACTTTACTTTCTTTGACAATACTTTCCACGATCGTTACAGCATGGGATAAATCCATATCAACAATATCAGCAGTAATCACCACCACTCTGTCTTGATTTCGGCGCAATATTTCACCAGGACCTTGGGTGATTTTTATTTCTGCGACATCACCTAATGTTACTGGATTTGCCGACAATGGATTGATCAACAAACTTGAAACCGATTGAATTGAATCTCTTTGTGCAATTGGATTTCGAATCAAAATTTCAATTTTTTGCTCTTGCCAATGTACTGTGGTTTCTGATTTACCCAACACTTTGTCTACCACAACATTGGCTACTTGGCGATTGGTTAGCCCGAGCATTGCGATGCGTTCTTGATCAAAATAGATTTGTATTTCTGGGTTGCCAGGAGACAAACCATCATCCACATTGATTAAATTATCACTCAATGATAAAGCATCACGAATTTTACGTGCTTCTTTTTTCAATAAGGTTAAATCATAGCCCGATAATTCAATTTCTATTGGGTTGCTTAATTCAAAAAACTCGCCCGATTGTAACTCACTGCTTAAACCAGGTTGTGCATTCAATATGCTTAATACTTGTTGTTCAACCACTGATTTGTCTGCATTTGGTTTGACTCTAACCAATAACTGTCCAGAATTTTCGCCTGCTGCCAAGGCTGATACATCTAACTTGGCTCCTTGACCACCAATACCGTATACAAACTCTATGTTTTCTACATTGCTGATTTTCGTGCTTAATTTTCGAATCATTTCATCGGTTTTTTCTATCACCACACCTTGGGCCAATTTAAAGTTCACCCTAACAGTGCTTGCATCCAAATCAGGAATTAAATTCATGCCCAACTTGGGAATAATAGAGAGGGTAAAACCAAAAATAACAACAGTGGCCATAAGCACGATCAATCTATTTTTTAAACTCCAAGGCAACAACACCTGATACACTTTTGAAATGCCTGAAAAAATGCCTTGTATCGCTTTAGAGGGTATCCAAAATAATTTGTGAAATACCCAAACAATACCTTTGATAACAAATTTAATGCCGGAAACCACAAAATCCAAGAGTCGGTTAAAAACGAACTTCCTGCCCTTTCTTAAATTTGATCCCAGTTTTGTTTTCGATTGATACTCGGGTTCATCATTGGTCATACTGAATTTTTTCTTACTGCCTAAACTCATCAACATCGGCACCAAAGTTAGTGCCACAAACAAGGAAACAACCAAAGTAAAAGTAACCGTTAATGCCTGATCTTTAAATAACTGTCCAGCAATGCCTTTGACAAACACCAAGGGCAAAAATACCGCAACAGTTGTTAATGTAGAGGCCACTATTGCACTGCCCACTTCGCCTGTGCCTTTTATAACTGACTCTAACTTAGCCATGCCTTTTTTGCGTTTAGAGGCAATGTTTTCCAGTACCACAATGCCATTGTCCACCAACAAACCGATGGCCAATGTGATACCGCCCAATGACATAATGTTAAATGAAACCCCTGCCCGGTACATAAAAAAGAAGCCTGCAATAACAGAGACAGGAATCAAAGTAGCAATCACAAGGGTGGCCAAAACATTCTGTAAAAATAGATAAATGACAATAATGGCCAAAATTCCACCAATAATAGCGGCATTGACCACATTTCCAATTGCATCAGAAATAAAGATTGACTGGTCATTGATGATGGTTAAAGAAGTTTTCTTGGGCAAGTCTTTTTCTAGTTTTTTTAGGGTCTTTCTAACATTCTCTGCGACTTCTACAGTATTGGCATCTCCTTCTTTGTAAATTGCAATTTCGATGGCCTCTTTGCCATCAAGCCTGTTGATTGAATCGCGATCTTTGTGGTTTAAACTCACCTTTGCCACGTCACGAATTCTTATCGGAGTTGTTTGTTTGATACTGATGATGATATTTCTTATTGAATCTAAGTCTTGGAACTGATTGACCGTTCTAACCAAATACAGTTGCGAACCTTGCTTAATTGCTCCACCTGACAAATTAATATTTTCTTGTCTGAGTCTGCTTGAAATATCACTGATACTTAAACCCAATTGTGCCAGTTTGTATTGATCAGGTTCTACTTGAATTTCTTGTTCAAGACCACCACTGATCTTAACTGCAGCTACACCAGCAACAGGTTCTAATTTCTTTTTGAAAATTTGTTCGGTAAAGGTACGCAATTTTTTTAATTGATTAAAGTTTTCACCTTCTTTATCTAAAGTCAACACCACTTGCATGATCGGTGCTGTAGATGGATTAAACCGCAACAATACAGGTGATTCGGTATCCAATGGTAATCTTACCGAATCAATTCTATCGCGAATTTCATAGGCCGCTTGTTTGATGTCTGCATCCCAGTTCAATTCTAATTTAACATCAGAACGACCAGTACTGGAGACCGAATATATCCGAGATAAACCTTTAACAACACCAGCGGTTTCTTCAACCGGTTTGGTAATCAGCAATTCAATTTCCTCAGGCCCTGCATTCTTGTATTCAGTACGGATAGTAAATGTTGGGTATTGCAAATCAGGCAATAAAGTTACTGACATTTCTTTTATGGCAATCCCACCAAACAACATTAGAGTAAATGCGATCATAGTGACCGTTACTCTGCGTTGCGTGGCAAAATGAATTAAGGATTTAATCATTGTAGCTAATTACTTCTACTTTAGAGTCTTCAGACACATTATTCTTGCCCGTGGTCACCACTTGGCTATCAACTTCAATACCAGAAAGTATTTCTAAATTATCATCCATTTCATAACCAATTATGATGTTCTTCTTACTTATACCGTTGTCATCATTGACTTGAAAAACATAAGCGGTTTGATCTTCTCGAATCACTGCATTTTTGGATACCAACAAAGTGTTCTCATGCTTGTCTAATACAATTTCTGTTTTACCAAAAAGACCGGGGCGTAAATTGCTGGCTAATTCTTGTGATTGATCAATATTCATCACCACTTTAAAAGTTCCCGTCGAACTATCTACAATGGGATCTACTCTTAAGATATTGCCATTAATGACCGTTTCAAAACCAGTAAAACTGAAATTAACATCTAAACCTTTTTTAAATAAACGCCACTTATCTTCGGGAACATTAATCACAGCTTGCAGTGAATCAAAGTCAACAATTTCATATACTTGAGTATTTAACTGAATAAGATTGCCCTTTTTTATGCTCCTTTTGGTAATAATTCCAGATATGGGTGCTGTGATTTTTGTAAAATCCAAATCTAATTTAGCCTGACTGAGGTTGGTTTTTAAAGACCTTGTTTCAAATTTTAAATTTTCAACAGATTCTTTGTTCGCCAAGCCCTTCTTCAATAAAGACTTAGCACGTTGATAATTGTTAAGACTTTTTTGATAATTGGCATTGGCACTTTCGTAACGCAACTGTTGAACATCAGATTCTAAAATTGCCAAAACATCACCTGCTTCTACTTTATCTCCAACTTCCACATTGATTTGCAAAACTATACCACTGGCTTTGGATGTAACCGCTGATTCTAAGTCCGCTTCTAAAATTGTGGTGGTTCTAAATACAG
This sequence comes from Gammaproteobacteria bacterium, assembly GCA_024280395.1. GTDB lineage: Bacteria > Pseudomonadota > Gammaproteobacteria > Xanthomonadales > Marinicellaceae > NORP309. The sequence continues at coordinate 14,512 of JAJRQG010000028.1, forward strand.
ATACAGCGTTACCAGATTTAATTGTCGTGGCTTCGACATTGATGATAACTTCTTCATCTTTATCGCCCTTGTCCTTTTTACCTCGTTTGCCATTTTTTTGTTTTTTCTTGTCTATTTGAGAGGACTTGTCTCCTTTTTTTGCATCCTTGTCATCATTTGGAGCAGATCCACATGCAGCCAATGAAAGTATCAAAACCAATACCAATAATTTCTTCATTATTTTTTATAAACCCATAAATCATTTTTTAATCCGACCATTTTATATTTATTTGGTTTATTCTCCAATGTGTAGATAGTCACTTTTTTTAAAACCCATGTTTTAATTGTGATAAACTGGAATAAAAACAACTTGAGATGATATGACAAAAGGCACACACGAATATAATGCAGATGAACGCAATCGTTCAATATTAATCAACATCAACGATGAACTTTTTCCCCGTGACAAAGCAGTGGTTTCAGTTTTTGATAGTGGTTTTATTTTGGGCGATGGAGTATGGGAAGGATTGCGATTACACAATGGTGTATTGATATTTTTGCAAGAACACATGAAGCGATTATATCAGGGTGCAAAAGCCTTAGATTTAGATATTGGCATCACTCCTCAAGCCCTGCAAAAGCGCGTTGAAGGCACCATTAAAGCCAATAACATGATAGATAATGTACATATTAGATTAATGGTTACCCGCGGTGTCAAAACAACGCCTTATCAAGACCCAAGAGCCACCATTCCTGGTGCCACCATTGTGATTATTCCAGAACACAAAGTACCGTCACTGTCCAAAAAAGAAGGCGTACGTTTGTTCACAACCCATGTTCGGCGCGGTTATCCAGATGTACAAGACCAGAAGATAAATTCACATTCTAAAATCAACTGCATACTGGCTTGCATTCAAGCCGCTAAAGCTGGCGTTGATGAATCTTTAATGCTTGATCCACATGGATTTATTTCAACCTGTAATTCCACGCATTTTTTTATTGTAACCAATGGTGAAGTTTGGACATCAACTGGAGATTATTGTTTGGGCGGCATTACCCGATCCAAGATTATACAATTGTGTGAAGAAAATAACATACCTGTATTTCAAAAGAACTTTTCATTGTTTGATGTTTATGGTGCTGATGAATGTTTTATCACAGGAACATTTGCAGGAATTACACCCGTAAAAGAAGTGGATGGCAGAATCATAGGAGAAAACCAACAGCGATCTATCATAAACACACTACAAAACCTGTATATCAACCTTATCAAACAACAATGCCAGCAATGAAACCAACACGAATTGCCATGTGGTCTGGCCCTCGCAACATCTCAACAGCCATGATGCGTTCATGGGAAAACAGAGAAGATACCATTGTTATAGATGAGCCATTGTATGGGCCTTATTTGTCTGAAACCAAAAAACAACACCCTATGTTTTCGGAAATTATTAAGGGCCAAGGCAAAGATGAAGAACCTATCATCAACGAACTAACAAGCAGCGAACTACCAAGAAATAAAAGCATTTATTATCAGAAACACATGTGCCACCACATTCTTGAAGGCATGGATATCTCATGGGTTATGCAGCTTGAAAATGTATTCTTGATCCGTGACCCACGATATGTATTATCATCCTATTTAAGAAAACATGACAATCCAACTCCTGAGGATTTGGGCTATCCACAACAATTTAAATTGTTCAATTTTGTGAAACAACAGTGTGGTTACACTCCTGTAGTAATGGACTCAAAAGACATTTTACTTGATCCAGAGGGCATGCTAGGTTTGCTCTGTAAAGAGTTAAATGTAAAATTTGATAGCAACATGATGTTATGGCCAAAGGGCTATCGAAAATCTGATGGAGTTTGGGCTAGCCATTGGTACAATCGCGTGATTGAATCTACCGGATTTTCCCCATACCAGCCCAAAAATCTGAATCTCAATGAAAAAGAACAAGCATTAGCTGAAAAATGTATGCCCTATTATCTAAGTCTCAAGAAATTTGCAATAACCGCTAGTGATTAATAGCTCTTTCCAGTTTATTTAAAGTTTCATCCAACCTTCTTTTGACCCGTGAACCACCTAATTTCTCTTGCTTTAAAAAATCATTCAGTGTTCTGTTTTTTGAAAACAGGTTAGTTTCATTGATTTCAAATGAATGACGTTTCAATACTGTTTGCAGGTCATCAAATGTTTCCATAATTTGTTGACGTGTTTTCTGATAGGCATATTCACACAATTTATCGCGTTCAGAATAACTGAATAAATTGGTATTAAATAGCATTTCATCATCATTATTGGGCTCTATTAAAATAATGTCAGCTTTGGGGTATTGAGTTTTGTATTTATCTAATCCAGATTTCAAACGCGATTGAACTATAGACCTAAAAGTTTGTGACAATATCATCGGTAATCCAGCCTTTAATAATTTGGATTTTTCATGCAATACCGATTCATTCTCAAACGGAACAATTGGATTTACAGCAAATAACAGCTGTACATCGTTGTCTAATGCTGCTGAAGCATTCATGGTTCTTCTTAAAGCGCCATCGACATAAAATTCACCTTTGATATTCACCGGCGCATACAAACCTGGCAAGGCAGATGATGCCTGAACAGCTTTGGAGATTGGCACATCTGAATTTTCATCGGTACTGAATGTCGCAATTTTACCGGTATTGATGTCACAAGCAATAATATAAAGTTTATGTTTTAATTTTCTAAAGTCATTGCTAGCGTGTTTAGTACTCAACACATCACGAATAAATTTCTCTAAGCTGGCATTGTTAAATGCGCCATTGGGTAATAATGAACCTATTTTTTCTAAAATATCAACGACACTGGTATGAAAAGGCTTTTTCAACCATGAGGACAACGCATCATAAGCCACAAAGGGAATATCAGTGGCTTTTTTAAAAAACAATTTATAGGCTGGGCGCAGAAAATGATCGGGATTAAAAGGTGTCTCTGTTTTGTGATTAAAAGCAAAAATATCTGCTATTTCTTCGGTAGTTATACCATTGGCCAATGCTGAAACCAAGAAAGAACCAGAAGAGACTCCTACATAAACATCTAAGTTATTAAGGTTCAAGTGCTCAATGCTGTCTTTTAGTGCACACAAAGCTCCTAATTCATAAAAACCACCCAAAGGTCCACCACCAGCCAATGCCAGTCCTGTTTTTAAATTGCTCTTTGTTGGATTACTTGCAGATTTTATCGTTATCATGCGAGTATTATACTGGCTTTTATTTCTAACCCCAAAAAAAAGTGTTTTTTGGGGTTAGATTGATTGAATTATGTACTCAGAGGATATGATGGCCAATCAACGCCCGCAAATTTCTCTAAACAGCGCATGACTTGGCAACTGTAACCGAATTCATTGTCATACCAGCAATACAGAATCAATGATTTGCCTTCTACAATGGTAGCGGTGGAATCTATAATACAGGCCTGTCTAGAACCAACAAAATCAGACGAAACCACTTCGGTTGAAACGGTATACCCTATTTGTTGTTGTAACTTTGAGTGCAAAGATTTATAACGCAAAAATTCTTTTATTTCTTCAAGCTTGACTTCTTTTTCTAATTGAATTTTCAAAATAGCCATTGATACATTGGGTGTAGGCACTCTGATTGCATTGCCTGTTAATTTACCTTCTAATTCTGGCAACACCTTAGCAACAGCTTTAGCTGCACCTGTTGAAGTCAACACCATGTTCAATGCTGCACTTCGACCACGCCTTTCACCTGGGTGAAAGTTATCAATCAAGTTTTGATCATTGGTATACGCATGAATGGTTTCAACATGACCATTATCAATACCATACTTATCATTGATTAATTTTAATACAGGTACAATCGCATTGGTGGTACATGATGCCGCACAGATTATTTTGTCTGTAGGCTTGATGTCATTGTGATTAACACCGTACACAATATTAGGAATATTGTCTTTGGCTGGTGCTGTTAACAATACTTTTGAAGCACCAGGTCGTAAATGTGCGCTCAATCCTTTTTTGTCCTTCCAAACACCCGTGTTATCAACAATTAAAGCATTCTTAATACCATATTTGGTGTAATCAACATCAGCCGGAGAATTGGCATAGATTACTTGAACCTCATTGCCATTGATGATCATTTTATTTTCATCTGGCAATACACGAATGGTTCCATTAAAGTCTTTGTGAACAGAATCTTTGCGCAACAGTGCTGCACGTTTCGCTACATCATTGGCATGTTTTGAATTTCTTAAAACGATGGCTTTTAGCACCAACACATCTCCACCACCCGTTTTATCAATTAACAACCGAGCAACCAATCGTCCAATCCTACCAAAACCATACAGAACGACGTCTTGTGGCTCAGGAATTGGCTTTTTCTTGGAACCAATTAAACCAGCCAATTCTTTTTTTACATATTCAAATACATCTTCATTGCTGCCTTCTTTTAAATAACGGTGAACAATTTTACCCACATCAATATGCGCAGGGCCCAGCGTTAATTCAGAGATTGCCTTAACAAAAGGAAAGGTTTCAAACAAACTCAATTCACTGTCTTCAACCTGTCTCACATACCTGTGAGCCTTCATTAAATCTGTGACTCTTTGGTTAATCATGCGTTTTCCATACATATACAATGAAACATTGCTTTTTCTATACAATCTTCCAATTAATGGAATCATTGCTTCTGCCAATGCCTCTCGCTCTTTCCAATCTGAGAAAAATTCCTCAGGTACGGGTCTTTTTTCTTCTGTCATTACAACCTCATTGGTTTATATTTAAGTTACAAATTAAGTTATGAATACCCAATATAATAAAAAACAATGATAAATCAAGTTATATTAGAAAAATCTAATACATAATCATGCTGAAATTATTTAAAAGGTCATTGTAATTGCCTGTATAATTATGTAAAGTAATTGTACTTACCTGTTTTAAAAGGAAAATTTCACATGATTAACATCATTATCGTAGATGACCATGAGATAGTCAGAACTGGCTTGAAAATGATTATTGACAAAATGTCAGGCATTAAAATTGTTGCTGAAGCCGAAAACGGCAAACAGGCCATTGATATGGTAAGAGAATACAAACCCGATGTAGTCTTGATGGATGTAAATATGCCTGAAATTAGTGGTATTGAAGCCACCAGACGCATTTCACAATATATGCCCGATACAAAAATCATTATCTTAACTGTTCATGCTGAAAATCCTTTCCCCGCTCAACTACTAGAAGCAGGAGCAAGCGGTTATTTAACCAAAGGCTGTGCAGCAGAGGAATTAGAAAAGGCCATAAAGGCCGTAGCTGTACATGGAAGATATATTGGTGCTGATATTGCACAACAAATGGCGTTGTCATTATTGCCTGGTGGAGATTCATCACCTTTTGATGAATTATCATCCAGAGAAATGGAAGTCATGATGTTGTTATCACAAGGAAAGAAGCCAAAAGAAATTGGTGACAAATTGTTATTGAGCCACAAAACTGTGGCAACCTATAAATACCGCATCTTAGAAAAATTACAATTGGAAAATGTGATTGAATTGGCTCACATGGCCATAAGACACGGTATACTAGAAGACAACACTGAATAGTTAAAAATTGGAAACTAGAAATTGAAAACGGGACTGAACAAAGATTTCAATCCCGACTTTCCTCGTTAATTCAAAACTTAATAACTACTCAAACCCATCAGCAAACATATCATCACCAGCGAAACGAGCTGTTACATTTCGATTGGTAATGAACGAGCCATTACATGTGGTTCCATCGCCAGTAGGTGAGCAATCTCCTTGCCACCCCACAAAAAATTGACCCGCAGTGGTCTCTGTTGCTTGTAAGGTAAAACTGGTGAATTGATTGGCCTGCAATGTGCAAGTTCCAGGGCAATCAAGACCTACTGGGGTTGTAGATGTTACCTGGCCAGAACCACTGATACTCACACTCAGAGTTTTAATCGATTGAAACTCTGCATCCACTGAATAATTCTGATTCATATTCAATTGGCAACTGCCTGTACCAGTACAATCGCCACTAAAACCAGCAAAGACATCGGTTCCATTGGGTGTTGCGGTAAGTTCAACCATCGTACCCGCTGGATAACTTTGAGAACAATCTGGCGAACAATTTATCCCAGCTTGTGTGCTATTTACCGTGCCTGTGCCTGTGCCTATTATATTAACATCTAACATGTAGTTTTGATTAATAAAGGTAGCTTGAACAGACTGAACAACCATGTCATCTATTGTAACGACACATTGCCCAGTTCCCGAACAATCACCAGCCCAACCAGAAAAAATCGATCCTTGTTGAGGTGTTGCTGTTAGTGTTACCATAGTGCCAACTTCAAAGACACCACGGCAAGTGTTACCACAGTAAATACCCATGATATCAGAAGTAATCAAACCATCACCAGTGGTACTAACATTCAATACCGATGTAGTTACACCGCTGGTAAATACAGCACCTGCGGTCGTTTGTGCAGAAATATTCAGCCCGCAAGGAATATTCAAAATAGAACTACAAGCATCTGTCCAGCTATCAAATGCATTACTGGCATCAGGCAAAGCTACGAGCAATACATCCACACCTGTTGGCACTGGCATTGTACAATTAGCACTGCAATTTATGTCAAAATTATTTTCATAGACAGAACCAGAGCCAGAAATGGTAATATCCAGTCGTTCTGCTTCTGGCGATTCAAAAGCACCAGCATCGCAATCAAAATTGCCATCTGCATCTCCATCGAATGCATTACCAGTGGTACTGTTGCGACGCAAACCAGTCATATCAGTCTGTAAGGCAACAGAATTCACCAAACACTGACCATCACTCCAGTGATCAATTGCAACACTGTTGGGCAAGAGTCTTACGGTAATGGGATAGATATCAGTTGGTCCACTTTCGAGTCTCAATCTTAAGTTACTTTGATTGACATCGCTGGCATCAAGTACACAGGTTCCATCATTGACTGCATTGAACCCCACTGTTGTTAGCGCTGTTGCATTATTAAAAACACAAGCAAAATCGGTTTGATTATTTAAATCGGTTGAAATAAGGTTTGCCTCAAAAACATTAATTGAAGCAGGCGTATCTGTAAATTTAACAGAAATTTCTTTGGCTACAGTGAAAGCAGAACCAGTACCACCTGTGTTTTGATAAAAAGTATTGGCAATAATAGCGGTTTGTCGATCGCCACCAGTATTGGTAGTTAATATTGCCCCGCCACTGGATTCGGCTTGGTTTTCAATAAATGTATTGTTCACCATGGTCACATCAAGATTGACCGATCTAAAAGCACCACCTGAAGAACCATTGGAAAAGTTTTTGTAAAAAAGATTCCTAGATAAATTGACTGACATGCTATCAGATGATGCTTGACCTGCAGCAGAAATCGCACCACCTGTATCACTGGCCGTATTCATCTCAAACAGTGAGTCACTAATAGAAATATCAATAAAATTGCTTGGATCAAATGGCAATGCAAAAATAGCGCCACCTGCTCCTGATATTGCCGAATTATTGGTCATCTTCGTTTGGGTAATATCCAGACCTATATGAGCTCCTGAACTCAACCTAGAAGTGAATGAAACAGCACCGCCACGAGGAGCACTGTTGCCACTGAAAGTACTATTTGAAATAATCAGCTGAAGATCTTTAGATACACCAGTACTGATGGCTCCACCTTCTCCAGTACTGGCATTGTCGATCAATTCAACATCATCCAAACTAACCTTAGAAACACCTGAATTGATATAAATTGCGCCACCTGCTCCACTAACCTGTGCGTCTTTTAAACGCAAGTTTGAAATAAGCAACTCTACACCATCATCCATAGAAACCCGAAAAATATTATAATTTTGCATACCATTCAATTCTAAGCGGTCTGAAGTTAATCCGATAATTTGTAAATTCCCTCCAGAAATAGTGATTCTATTTTGCAAATCAATTCTAAAAAGACTTCCATCACCAGGCACAATGGCAGGATCGAAGTTAATAACATCAAGAGTAACATCTCCTGCCCCACAGATATCAACTGCCATATCGTTACTTGCTGCCGAAACAGCCTCACGTAAGGAGCACAAACCATCCGATGTGGTACCGCTATCATCAAGTGTATCAACGATAATCGTATTGGCATTTACAACCGTGGATAATCCAAATAGAATGGCTATGAATATTGACTGAAGTATTAATTGATTTTTCATTGTCTCTTCCCAAAAGTAGGTATTACTCTATATAACGACAACCAGTTAAATATTTAGACATTTATTATTTTTGCCAATGAATATTTATTGGAATTGACTGTATCAATTCATTACTCTCTTGAATTATTCATCGAAAGATACCACATAACTAGTAATTTAATTTCTTAGGAAAACACCATGAGCAAACTTATCGTTTGTGCAACTTGCTTGGCCACGAATCGTGTCCCTGACAACCGCTTAAAAGACAATCCTACATGTGGCAAGTGTCACGATGGTTTGTTTAGCAAAAAAGCCATCGAAGTGGACACGAAAACCTTTAATAAGATTACCAAAAAATCAACACTGCCCGTCATCATAGATTTTTGGGCACCGTGGTGTGGTCCATGTAAGATGATGACCCCGATTTTCAATCAAGCTGCCGCTCAGTTAAATGGCGAGTATGTATTAATCAAAGTCAACACCGAACAAGAACAACAACTCTCTGGTCAATTGGGCATACGTTCAATCCCCACACTTATGGCATTTAAAAATGGCAAAGAA
>JAJRQG010000029.1 GCA_024280395.1 Gammaproteobacteria bacterium
CATCCGTGCACCTGCACCCTACGGGCGTTTTTTTTAAGGAGGGTCATATGAAACAAACTTGAATTAAGATAAATTATTAAAATATTAGTGGCTCACTTTTCAACTGGTGAAGTGGCTCAGTTTTGGACCGGTGTTGACACTTTTGGGGGTAAAAAGGGATGTGAACCGTAAACCTACCACTAAAAACCCCATTTTTAAAATGATAATTAGCCTTTATTAAGTACTATAGGACGTTAAATATTCCACTTAAAATTCAATATTTTTGATGTCCTGAGTTCTCTTGTTTGAAGCTTTCATATGCTTAACAAATTCCCTTGTTGGGTGTAGAAAATAAGTAACTTCTTTAATGGTTTTTCCATTTGATTCATGCTCAATTACTTTATTGCCTTTTTCATTCTCAAATAAATACAAAATTTTGTTTTCAATGAGTTCATTAATTGAATTCATTATTTTTTGTCTATTTTTAATATGGTAAGCAACATTGAGCAAACAACTATCATTAAGAATTTGACTGTATTTAATTTCGTAAGTTTGGATTAAACCTCCAGCGTTTATAAAGTAAAGAGATAATCTTCTCATTAACCATCTACTAAGTTGTGTTTTAAGGCTGTTAGTTAAATAGTAATTGTACTGTTTAAAGTCTAGCTTATTAATTGATGATGTGATTATTTTAGGTAATTGAATTGCACTTAAAAGATTTGGGTTCTTTGTTGAATAATCTTGATTATCGGCATCTATTTTTTCTTTAAATATTGCACCTGATTGAATTGTCTGTCCATTTCTTCTGATTCTAATATTACAACGTGAAAGTATTTCAATACTCTTAAGTATTTCTGGGTGCGACCTTGTTTTACCAAGTTTTTTCAATTCTTTACGTATCATTCTTACGGTATATCTTACCCATGTTTCTCTTGGTTTGTCTGAATGAATGCCATAGCTTTGCTCTAACAATATCTTTCGCATTACATGCTCTATTATCTCCTCTGATTCACTAGGGAAATAGGCTACAAAACCATCTTCTTCTTCGATGAAGGCAGGGGTTATATCAATATCAATAACGTCATTGTTTAATGTTATTTGAGCCTTTTTTGACTTGATCTTATCTAATCTCTCGTGTCTATATTTATCACGCTTAGAAACATAATACTTAGGTGCTAAATCCCATACGTTAATTAAATTAGATAAAACAGAAGCATCATTGTTAGGGGCAACAAATGTTCTGAATAGATCCATTTGTACCGCTTGGCTATCTTTTGGTACTTTAGCTATTGTTTTTTTTCTCTTTTGTCCAAATTCTTTAAGTTCTTTTGTATAGTATTCACATAATTTTATAGCTTCTGATAATTCTTTTTTTTGTTTAGAGCTTAATGTTATTCCATTTTCTTCATGCCCACTTAACGTATGAACTATACAGGCAAGAACGGTAAAACTTTCTTCTAAAGTTTCTTTTTCTTGCTCATGTATAATTCTTTCTATCTGTTTATCTGATAGTTCAGCCATGTTACTCTTTGCAACTCATGTGTTTAATATTGCTCATGTGTTTATTCTTTAATCATAAAAACAAAATAAGTACTCGTTATGATTAATCCTGAAATTAAAACACTTACAACCCAAACCATACCGCCAAATATATTACCCATAGTAACTGAAAACAACCCTCCATAAACTCCAATGAAGAATAGCTTATCATTAAGCTTAAAATATTCATCCCCGAGCATTTTGGTTAATGGCTTCAAGAACAACCCTAGTACTGCAATCTGTAGTATTTCAATCATTTTATTACCCATGCACCGCTTGTTCATCATCAACATGTATCGATACATGCAATCCTAACTTGCAGGCAATATCAAGCAAATAATCCACGCTAAACATACTTATTTTGCCCTTAACAAGTGCAGAAACTCTTGGCTGCTTAATTCCTAAGACATTAGCCATGTGATTTTGTGTTTCACCTGAATTTTTAATCTCTTGACTTATTGACATTAATAATTCAGATCGGATTTTCATATTTCCTCGTTTTGATGGATCATCTATTAAAGCATCCCATACACTATTGTAATTTTCTGACATTTTTTTGCTCCTGGTAAATTTCTTTCAACCTTTTTCTAGCTAGCTTAATATCTTTGTCTGGTGTTTCTTCTGTTTTCTTTTGGAAACAATGTAACACATAAACAAATTCTACAAACTTCGCTATGTATATACAACGATATATTCCATCTTTATCCTTGACCCGAATCTCTTTAACACCAACGCCTATTGACTTCATTGGCTTTGAATCATCTGGCTCTAAGCCTGATTGAACTAGATATAATTGATATCCAATATCGTCAATAATATCCTCATTAAATGATTTTAAATCATCTTTTGATGATCCTCTAAAATTAACTTTTTTCATAATTTTTTATTCCTTCTTAAATATAACAAATAAATTATAACTATACAAACTTTAATATAATTATAGCGTTTATTATATTTATACTCATTGCACTAAAAAATATTTTTTTATACCAGTTCGACTTCAAATCTCTGTACTCCTACGCTCCGCAAATACTTTTCCACGGTGTTGAGGCTTGAGAATTTACGCACATGGCCGCGTTTAGCTGATAAGATGCGCTCTACGTTACCAACGTAGATTAAAAGCCACCACTTGCCATCATTGTGTACCTCGATGCGTCTTATGGCATTGGCACTTACCAAGTCTTTAAAACTGGTATGTTGGATTGAATTGTTTTGATTACTGACATTGATATTCATGGTCACCAGTATAACCCATATTGGGCGTGTGTATTTAACATAACATCCCTTATGTGCACTTGATGTCACAGTTTGTGATTCCAATTTTCTGTACTCATGAAACCCCTTATAGCCTAATCGGGCTATATTACAAAATAACCACCGTTTTTTAATACCGGAAGATCTTACCTGGTTGCAAATAGCCACCGATTCTATTTTGCCAAATCACTGAGGTAGTCCTCATGTTCTTTCAAAAGATGTGCGCGAAATACCAAATATCAATATTAATACAATCAGAAAAATTAAAGAATAAATATTTGTTGTGGGGATAATTATAGGTGGAATACCAAACACAAGAGCAATACTATTGTTGCTTGGATTTGTATCATTGTCCTCTATTGATGTTAAGGCACTAAATGTAATAGTTCTTTCACCTTGTTCAAAGCCTATTTCATATATACCGTAACAAGTAACTGTGCTATTTGCTGGAATCACTGGAAAGGCAATATCAAACCCCCAAGTAGGAGTGCCCCCAGGAACAGGCTCTCCAATTACAGTAATAAAGATACAATCTTGGACAATGGCAAAATTCTGCCTAAAAAAAACGTCAGGAAGTCCATTGTTGACTTGTTGAACAATTGAAGTAAGTACATCATTAGGATGGCTCAATGCAGACCCTCCGCCTGCATCTTCAGAGCTATGATTAATTAGTGTTACACTAAACTCCCCTATTTGTCGAAACTCAACACCCATTGAAAGATCAATGTCTATTTGTAGCTCTAAATCAACCTCGCCTGCTTTTGCAAAGTAGGTTATGAGTGATAGTAGTAATAAAATAATTATTTTTAGATGTGTGTTACACATGGTGCATATTTTAATTATGGGTTCAAAAGCTTAAGATTTCATATGAGCTTTTATATAAAATCTACTTCGAAATAACAAGATTAAAATAATTAATAACATTAGGGTATAAAAATTGCTAGAAGGAATAGCCACAGAAGATATTCCAAAAACCATCTCAACCACTTCGTTGCCCATGTTTATATCATTGTCTGAGAAGCTTCTGGCAGTCCATTTTATAGTTTTTGTACCAAACTCAAACCCTACATGGTATAGACCATAGCATGTTATTGAAGAATTTGCAGGTATTACAGGCAGTCCAAATTTATATCCATAAGACACCGTGCCACCTGGAGGTGGTTCGGCAACAACAGTGACGAAAAAACACTCTTGAGCAATTGTGAAATCTTTATTAAAAGATACATCAACAAAACCAGATGGATTTAACTTAATTGGTGATGTTTGCATAGATACAGGAAAATCCCCTGTTGTATCCGCACCAGCATCATCGGGTCCGTGGTTGGTTACTGTAAAACTAAACTTACCAATTTGTTTAAACTCAACGTCCGCTGAAAGGTCAATGTCTATTTGTAGCTCTAAATCAACATTGCCTGCTTTTGCAGAGTAGGTTGTGAGTGATAGTAATAATAAAATGATTATTTTAAAATATGGGTTACACATACGTTATTCAAAACCATTTGCAAAGATGATATCACTGGTTCTAAAGTTTGACATTGCTGGTGTCAATGAGTCTATTACATTCAAGTTAAATGCTTGACCATTTATCCCTGTAACATTTCCACTAACTGTCACATTGGGGTTGGAAAAATACAAACGTCTTGATGTTGTTGCTTGGGTGATCGATAAAATAGATTTAAAACTGCCTGAACGTCTAGCAAAGGCTTCAGGAAAACCATTGTTTATAATCGCATCTCTATTGGCAACTGTCATTTCATCACGTGCGTGATTAGCGCCCATAAGATGCCCCATTTCATGAGTAAATGTATCATCCCAAATAGTACAGAATTGTGTCACTAGATTATAAGCGTAATTATCAAAACCACTACCTACAACGCAGTTATTGTCGCCTACACCACAACCAGGGAATGTTTGCACATGTGCGACACCGCAAGCCTGAAATAATGCAAAATCAGACTCGATAATACCAGTAACAATATCTGCATTAACTTGATCTCTTAATTGCTTAAGAGAGGTTAAATTTCTAAATTGTTCTAGGTCAACAAAAAAATCTCCCGACAAACTAAAACCATTCAATTTTGCCGTATGGAATTTAGTTACACGAGTATTTGACAAACTATTTGATAAGGCTAAATTAGCATGATCAACGGCAGTAAACATTAAAAGTTCAATGCCTTGGGTGTCGTTTGGATCCCCTATAGCTCCACCAGCTTCTATGCGTGCTTCTTCCATCCAAACAATAAGCATATCAACAACTATTGTAGTGCCGTTTGCTTGTTTGTTGAAGTTGTTATTTTTGACTTCAAAAGATTTAATGTGGCTCATATAGGCAGTATCAGAAAAAGGTGTGTTTTTACTACTAGTTACCACCATTTTATTTATTATTTCTCCTTCTTGAGGAAACCCTGCAAGAAAGAAATCAACTAATCGATAATTTATGCCGTCGTTCAACATCTCAATGCCATAACGCTTGGTATCACTAGTAATATAGCCCATTAATTGATTATTATGTACTGTAAATAAAACATCATAGTTATCATTTCCACCACTCCATTTATAGCTAACACCCTCGTCCCTCATAACAAAGTCAGATTTATTGACAATGGCGGTTGTATCATCTGGGAAATCTAATTGAATTGTTTCAGGAGCTAAAGCCAACCCCGCTAAATTCAAATCAATAGTATGAAACGTGTTAACCGTTGGTGGTGGTGAAATACCTCCTTGGAGTACAATATTATCATATAATATTGTTTGTGAATTGCTTTCTGAAGCAACACCGAATATAAATAAAAGTGTTATTAACTTTTTCATGAACAGACCTTAAATGTAGTGGATGGGGTTATTAGTTTAACAATTTATCATGAAATTTACTAGGTAGAGCCTTATCTGATGTGAAGTCAGGTGTCCCTTTGTGCTTACAAGCACCTTATAGCCCAATTCAGCTACATTCTAAAATAGCCACCGATACAAGTTTCTTCAGTTGAGCGCCAAGAATTGAAAAGCCGCCGATAATTCACATCGGTGACCTAGGTCATGGTTTGACCAAAAAAAATTAGCCACCGTTTTATTTTAGCAACTTGTTAAGATATTGCTCTTGTTTTTTTAATTGGCTAGAATATTCGTTTCTCTTTATGATGGCGTTTTTCAATTTTTTATTATCCACCAAAGAATCATTATATTTGTTTTCTAAGGTATCATACTTTTTAAGTAGCTCTAGGTATGAATACCCTACTTTTAATAATGCAGGTGCTTTTGTTTTAATGCCTGTTACTAGCTTTAACTTGTCTAGCATCAAATCATCATCCTTAGATTTTCGCAGTGTCATTTTTGTAGTCATTAGCTTCTGTATTCCAATCCTATTTAACTTATGAAGTAATATGTATTACTTCATACTTCATACTTGTTAATCTGCAAACCCTTTGGCATATAGGGCTTCTCTAATGATAGCGCTCACGCTTTTAGGCTCAATGCGGCTTTGTTTGTTCTCAAAAGCAATCTTCTCTAGCTTACTTAATAATGAACGTGGCAATGCAATTGTTGTTCTCGCAACAACCTCTTTTTGTTTGCCGTAAGTCTTATCTGCTAATTGGTTTGCAACGGCATCGGCTTGTTCTGCTGTCACATTGCTTTTCTTTCTTTTATTTAACGCCATCATACACCTCTGATACTAAATCATTAATTTCTTCAATCGCTTGCTTATTGCCCATTTCCAAGACACTTCTACCTAGTGGTATGGCATCCTTGTACACTTTTCTGTAATGTCCTGTAGCCGTCAACAATTTAAAATCTGGAAACTCTCTAATATATTCAATAAATTCATCACGTTCATTTTCACGAACTTTTGGATTGCTAGATGCCATTGCATGGTAGACAAGTATTTCTAATTTAGGATTTAGATCCCGAACTACTTTTAATTGTTCTTCTAGTTCGCTTAAAGTGTCTAAATCAAGTTGTGAAGATTGGTGTGGTGCAATGATAATATCTGCCACTGTAGCACCAGTAATTAACTCTCTTGAATTTTTCCCTGCAACATCAACAATCACATGATCATACTTATCATCTAATGCCTTTAATGATTGTGAAATGTTATCCTGTTTTTCCATTAATGTTATCCCTGGTTCTTGGTTCTGTTCTTCTCTATCACCAACCCATTTTGCAAATGATCGTTGAGCATCAGCATCAACGACCACGACATCATTTCCTCTTTTAACTAATGCAACTGCAATATTTGTAGCAGTTGTTGTTTTACCTGCTCCGCCTTTGTTGCACCCTATAATGCTTATCATATAACGCTCTCATACTTATTAAGTAATAAGTATGAATTATTACTTAATACGATAAAAACTGCAAGTATTTTCCTTTCACAGGTGATTATTCAACCATCTTTAATCATTAAACGATACTATATAATTAATTAACAAAGTCGTAATGCTGATGATTAACCCAAGGATTAAAAGCACCTTAAACTGAAGTTCTAAAGTGCCACTTGCTTTGATATATTCTGAATACTTCAAGCCAAAGAAAATCAATCCTGTGAATATTAAACTAGCCACAAAGCACCAAGCCCAGAACCTCCTTTGGAGCGGTTTATTTTTTGAATTGGCCAGTTCTTTAAGCCGTGTGACCATAAGCATTATTTTATACATTTAACTGCCAATATACACAGCTGTTATCTGCATTCTTTCATGCCCTAACACCTTTGATAATTCAATGCGGTGCTTGTTGTCAATTTGCCTTTCACTGTGGCTCATGTCTTTTCTGGACTTTCCGCCACGCACAGGGCAATCATAGCCTGAAATACGTTTAAATTGGTCTTGGGCGTACTGATGGCGCAAGCCATGCATCTTATTTAATTTAACTCTGCTTGTTTCATGTTCATAGGTTTTCAACTGCCCTATGTAATTTTTATGCGCAGGGATCAAACAACCTGTATATGGTGAAATTTGTTTGACGTATTCGAGTGCTTGCCTTTGTTCTGGTGTATCGATTGGTACGGTTCGTTCTTTGCCACCTTTGCACCAACTGGCTTTAAGCACAATGGCATTATCTCGAACTGCATAATTGTGTTGAAATTTAATGGCTTCCTCACGTCTTAAACCAAATTCACGTTGCAAAATCAATGAAGCTTTTACATATTCATTGGTAACGTTATTTAACTTCTCCTGGTCTAATTCTTTGCCCTTTGAAAGGTTGGTTACATAAACTCTGTTTTCTATGCCATATTCTGAATTTTCACGAGCCACAATATTCTGTTTGCCAATCTTTTCAGACAACCAACGAACATGAGAAAGCTTGTTTTTCATGGTTCCGCTTGTTAGTCCATCGGCTTTCCATTTGTCAACTAATGCGTTGACGTGTTTGGTTTTAAAATTATTAATACTTGGTAATTTATAACCAACTTCTTTTAGCTCTTTAAACATTGATTGAAGGCTTTTTTCACGCTTTGAACGTGTGCCAAAAGAACCATCTTTATTGTGTTTTGCTATGTTGATCAAATCGTTTCTAACTGTCATTTTTTTCTCTGTAAGATTAGCTTTTAACCGCGGAATTTTGGTAAGTTTTAAGGATAAATTAAATAAACCGTAGTCTATTAAATCCAGTATAAATACTGGTGAATCCAAGTTTTGCGTGATGCTAATATGGGTGTTATTCCCAGCAATATAGTTGACCTATTGGCTGTTTTATATTGCGATTTACTTTCGTTATGATTAACTATTTTACTCCTAGTTTTGTTGTTTTAAATTTTAATTATTTATCGTTTTATTTACCCACATTCAAAATCTTAATAAAGATTTTAGGCGTTGGTTGCCTTCGAGATTATGCCAAGCTTTTAAGCCGTCAGATTTTAAGGCATTTGTCTTCTACTTGGTTTTAAGTTGAAACCAAGAAACTAAAGAACCTCCAAAATATCGTTTCTTCAGTAGGAATTCAAGGAATTATGGCATAATTCTTGAATAATTTATGTTAATCTCGTTTATACTCGATATATGGCGACTTGGCACAAGTCGTCATTACCCTATTGCAATGACGACTTGAATCGAATTTGTAGGAATTTCACCTATATTTTGTAGGTTATTCCGTACAAATGAATATTGATAGAGCATACCATCGCCACAATTTTTCAAATTGTTAAACTTGTCCATTGACAATACTTTGTTAAAGAATTAGTATCAGCCGTCCATCACACTAAAAATCAAGGAAGGCCTTTATGCTATTCAAATTATTTTCCTTATTACTTCTTCAAGTTTTCTTAAGTCTCAATGCGCAAGCATATACGTGTCCAGATAATACAGATGCAATAAGAGCAACGACTATTGGTACAATACATTTAAACGAAGTAAGTCTTGAAACCACTGTCTTTACAGATCAGCAGGATGTTGAGTTTTGGATTGCAAAATGTGTTACCCAGTTCTTTGATAAATATGTTTTAATTGCCACAGTAACTCCTGCTGTAGCGGGTTTATCAAGAAACTCTTTATATTCTATAATAGGAATACAGGATAATACACAATCTGAAAGTCTCTTTAACGCTAGTGAAAACCTATTTATTACTAACGATGAGCCGCAAGTTTTCGCTACAAATGTAGATCTTGGTAACGGCGCCATCAGCACATTTCCTGGCAGCTTAAATTTAACCGAACCTTTCACCTTTATTTTTACATGTCATTCAAGCTTGGTTGGTGTCCTCCCCTGCGCTTCAATCAACCCCACTGTAACTTTTCAAGTTGACTTTAGTAATGTTATTTTCAGCCATGGGTTTGAATCAAATTAATTAGGAACAATTCCTACAAGAAAAATCAAGAGCATGTCGGCAGGGTGCGAAAATAGAATTTAGCTGACTGGTAGATTTTATCCGCAGTTAAACTTTTGATGGTTCTCGTAGATGGTCACATTCTTTCTAGCCGTACATCCATGTATAATCGTGTAATTGAAATTGTGTTGTCGTAAATCCATTTACTCCAATCCGATGGGATCGGATGGATTCTAAAGGTTGGCCGTTTATAGAAACTTGCAGTTCTGCAAGTTTTACCTGTATACAAAATTGCCTGCACAAATGTGCTGGTGTTTTACTCTTCTTCGAGGATAGCCTTTTTTTCTCGTTTTGTATGATGAAAATATAAATACAAAAGTCCAATTGGAGCAATCACGATTGCAAAAATGAAACATATAAAAATTGTAATTAATTTCATTATGAAAAAAAACCGCATTTCGATAAAAAATGAATTTTTTCCAACTATAAAATTCGCTACGCTTTCATAAACAAATCTTGAGTAAGGATATAGAAAAAGGGTAGGAATGAAAAACACCCAAAAAGATAAGGGTTTATTTTTCATGACTAAGAAATAAATACCAAAGATTACAAAACCGAATATAAAATTACGGAGATAATATTCTTTAGTTAGTCCCCCAAAGGTTTTTGATGCTATTGATTTTATGGTCTGTTTGTTAGATTCTTTCATTTCTTCCTCGAAATTGAAAATAAGGCGTTTTAAGTGGGTTTAAAAAGAAAAGACACACTTTCGCGTGCCTAATCTATTTACGTTACAGTCATCGGCACTTCTGCCTGTTCTGTAGGCATATTATACCATAAGCTAGTCTCGGAATTTAATCTATTTATGTTCTTAAATACTTTGGGTTACTCGCTCAGCGATAAGGGCAAAGCCCTTCCACATGGCTGGCGAGCATAGCGAGGGCAACATAGTTGACTTTTAAAATCGTGCTAACTGTCGGCTTGATGCCTTTCATCGAAGACATTAACAATGTTGAGCATAGCGAAATCATCATAAAGGTTGGAATAGGATTGTTTAATCAAATCTATGAAATCTGGTGGCTGTATTTTCTATAAGAATTCTCTCCGCAATTTCACAGAAATATCAAAGTTATCCACAGGTAAAGTCCTTTCTTTTTCTTTCTTTAGGATAAGGAATAAAGGAGAGAGGGTATAAAGTTATGTGTACCAATGGGTTTAGAGGTCATGTGAACCGTAAACCTACCACTCATGAACCGTAAACCTACCACTACATCGGCCTAAATGAGAATAAAAACAGATATGAACCGTAAACCTACCGCCCTTTTGGAGGTTTTGGGGGGTAAAAAAGGGATGTGAACCGTAAACCTACCACCTTTTGGGTCATGTGAACCGTAAACCTACCGCCCTTTTTGTTACCACCAATGCAATAATGAGCCACTCCACCGGTTGAAAACTGAGCCAGTTTAGCCACAATGGTACTTTTTAATCGAAGTGCCTATGATTACAACAGAAGAACTCATGAAAATTAAAATTTTATACAAACAAGGTTA
>JAJRQG010000030.1 GCA_024280395.1 Gammaproteobacteria bacterium
CCGATTTTCAATCAAGCTGCCGCTCAGTTAAATGGCGAGTATGTATTAATCAAAGTCAACACCGAACAAGAACAACAACTCTCTGGTCAATTGGGCATACGTTCAATCCCCACACTTATGGCATTTAAAAATGGCAAAGAATCCAATCGTATGTCTGGTGCTTTGCAATTGCCGCAGTTGATTCAATGGATAAGGGCTAATTGAAAATTAACAATGGAAAATTAAAAACGAATAAGAACTCATACGGGTAGTTGGCTTTAGTCAACACTTTTTAAATTCTATATACCGTATTTTGATGTGTATAGACCACCTTTATAAGGTTAAAAAAATCAAAGTAAATATTATAAACAAAAACAATGTAACTACAAAAAAAACTTTTTTAAAGCTAGGTAGAATTTCTTCTTTGTTCGGTTTATTCCGATCTATTGGTTTGTCAATTACCCAATAAATAATTTCTGTTAGAATATAACCTACAATTATTGACCCTACAAATAAGACCAAACCCATTTACAAACTCCTTAATTAAGTGACAAAGATAACCACTATATTTTACATATAAATATAAAAAATGACAACCAATAGAAACACACTGGCAACTGGCTTTAGTCAACCAAATCAAAGCTTAAAAGCTGTTGACTAAAGCCAACTACCCGAAAGAGTTAATGTGAAAAACCCCTAAATTTAAGCCAAAAAAAAAGCGGATATAATATCCGCTTTTTCGATTCTTGTAAAAGACAATTATCTTTTAGAGAACTGTACCGCTCTACGTGCTTTACGTAAACCAACTTTCTTACGTTCCACTTTACGTGCATCACGTGTTAAGAATCCTTCAGCTCTTAATGGCTTTCTTAATTCTTCGTCACTTTCTAATAATGCGCGAGAGATACCTAATCTGATTGCACCAGCTTGTCCAGTGTTACCACCGCCAACTACTGTACAGTTTAAATCCCATTGGTCAACCATGTCTAATTTTTCAAATGGTTGTACAACGATCATTCTCGATGTATTTCTACCAAAATAATCTTCAATAGTTTTGCCATTGATAGAGATTTTGCCTGAACCAGGTGTTAAAAATACACGAGCTGTAGAAGATTTACGTCTTCCTGTTCCATAATATTGTTGAGTTGCCATGATTATTTCCTACCTAATTCTAAAGTTATGGGTTGTTGTGCTTCATGTGGATGTTGATCACCTGCATAAACTTTTAGCTTACGGTACATGGTGCGTCCCAATGAATTTTTAGGCAACATGCCTCTAACCGCTGATTCAATAACAACTTCAGGATGTTTTTGTAATTGCTTTTCTAAAGTGATAGATTTCAAGTTACCGATATAACCAGTATGCTTGTAATAGATCTTATTTTTCATTTTGTTACCGGTTACTGCTATTTTTTCAGCATTGATTACAACGATGTAATCACCAGTATCAACATGAGGGGTATATTCAGGTTTATGTTTACCGCGTAAACGTATTGCGATTTCAGTAGCCATGCGGCCCAAAATCAAATCTTCAGCGTCGATGATAAACCATTCACGTTTAATTTCATCGGCTTTTGCACTAAAAGTTTTCATTATAATTATGCTCCTTAAGCATGTAATCGTAAATAAACTAAGTTCCATATATTAAAAATCCTTGGAACTTTCATTTAAGTACTTATTTATATTACTAGTTTTACTAAATTGTGTCGGTTATTTGCTTGAACAAAAGTTCGTACAGAATTTAAGAGCGGGAATATTACTGAAATTACACGGCTGATGCAACTTTATTAATAGAATAATCCCAATAAACACACTTAATTGACCTTAAGGTTAGTGTATCTCAGATGATTCTTCTTCTACCTCATCAAATTCCGAGTACAAAAGAATAGTCCCTGCTTTTACATATTCAACCAATTCCACATAATCGGCTTCTTCTCCTTGCGACTCCCCAGCTTGCGTATCTACCTTTGAAATCTTCTCTAAATCTAAAATAAACTCATGTACATCTTCGTGCATATTGGCATCAGATTTAAGTCCGGCAAATGCCATCCCGGTTAAAAACGTCGCACACCAAGTTGACAAAGATTCTAAACGAAAGGCCAAGTCATTGTCATCAGATGGTAACAATGGGGTAAAAGTATAGTTGTCAGCTGCCAATTTGTCTTTGGCAAAATCAAATAATGCTCCCAAAACAGGAAGTAACTTTTCTTTATCTCCTCCTTGGAAACTATAATCGGCCATAATTAAATCTACCCACTCGTCTACTTCCACATCACGATTAACAACTATCATGCCACTGGCGTGTCCATGAAGTTCAGATGGCGTTGCAATAATATTGTTGTCTTGCAGGTGCTTAGCAAATGGTTTGTAAGGGATCATATCTTCAAAATTATTAATAAAAAACGTATTTTCCCTGATTTTTCATCATCTTGGAAGAAAAATCTCATAAGTTAGTTGACCTTTTTTCATTTGCCATTTAATATTTACTTCCATGGACAATAGCAGAAACCAATATTTAGAAGAAATCACCTCTCTTGAAGAGACAATAAACTCTGCCTGTGAGCTAATTGACAGATATGAGATTGAGAATACTGCTTTAAAACAAAAAATGGAATCATTAACTTTAGAAAAATCATTACTCCTTCAAAAAAATGACCAAGCCAAGATACGTTTAGAGTCTATGATAAATCGCCTTAAATCATTAGAGCAACAATCAGTATGAGCCAACGCAAATGAGTCAACAAACAGTCACTGTCAGGATACTAAATCGAGATTATCAATTTGCTGCAACCGATGAAGAAAGAGCATCTTTATTATCTGCTGCAGACCAACTAGATGCAACGATGCGTTCAATCAAGGGCAACAATTCAACCCTTGCTGCTGATAAAGTTGCGATTATGGCCGCTTTGAACATGAGTCATGAAATGATGCAATTAAAACAAGCCCATAATAAAATCAGTCAATTAACAAATCAACTACAAAGTAAACTCAAATAAGCTTTTTTAAAATATCACTTGTCCAACCAATCCAAAAGTTTTATAATCAATCACAAGGTGTAGACTACCATGTGCGACAATGCTACAGCATATCCCTTGGTCCTTAATTTTTAAATTTAGGGTGACATAACCGATTACTGTGTGCATGCCTGTCATTGAACAGAAAGCCTAATGTATTGGGAGTTACCCGCCTTGAGCCTTTGGTTCCAAGGTCGCATTTAGCATACCGGCTTGTGTGGTTTACACCGTATTAATTAAAAATCATAAATATTAATCTACTCAACTGGACACTGAAAATTAAAAAAGCACTTCGCCAACAATTAGTTCAACGCAGGAACAAGCTAACTCCTATTGAACATTCTAGATTAAACAAGCTAGTTTGTAGCCGTATTCTGTCATCCGATGTATTCCAACAATCAAAAACCATTGCCAATTATAAATCCATCAACAATGAAGTGGATTTAACTGAGCTATTGAAAAAGCCAAAGAACCATGTTTTACCAGTGATTGATACTAATAACAATAACTCCATGACATTTAGAAGTTATAACGCTACCGACCCTCTCACCAAGAATGAATATGGAATTTGGGAACCCAAAGGCAGCAAGCCCATTCAACCCAATAAAATAGAATTGTGCCTAATACCTCTGGTAGGTTTTAAACGCGACGGTTCAAGATTGGGTATGGGTGGCGGTTATTACGATCGGTATTTTGAATCTAACCAACAGCAAGAAAAACCAACAATCTTAGCTGGAGTTGCTTACGACTTTCAAGAAGATGATTCAATTCTAACTGATTCATGGGACATCCCCTTAGATATTATTTTCACCAACAAAGAAATCATAATTATATGAGCCGACAAGATGAACTAAAATACCAGGTAGCACTGGCAGCACTAGAATATTTTGATGACTACGATATGGTAGTTGGAATCGGCACCGGATCAACCGTCAATTGTTTAATTGACGTATTATCACAAGTAAAAAATCGCATTGAAGCATGCGTTTCTAGTTCAGAAGAAACCACCCGACGTTTAAAAGAACACGGTTTTATGGTCAAAGAACTGAACCAAACAGGACCTTTGTCATTATACATAGATGGCGCTGATGAATGTGATGGACACAATCGACTAATCAAAGGCGGCGGCGGTGCATTGACCCGTGAAAAAATCATAGCTGCGGCCAGTGACAAATTTATCTGTATTGTTGATGAAACTAAAATGGTCAAAGTACTGGGCAGTTTCCCTTTGCCAGTTGAAGTCATTCCCATGGCACAATCACATGTTGGTCGCGCATTGGCAAAACTCGGCGGCCAGCCAGAATTGCGCCAAGGTTTCACCACCGACAATGGCAATATCATCATAGATGTACATAATTTAAAAATCATCGACCCATTAAAATTAGAAAGTCAAATCAATGATATAGCAGGAGTGGTTTGCAATGGTATATTTGCTTATCAAAAAGCCTATGCAACTTTAATAGCCAGTGAAGGTGGAACCAAAACGCAGAAATAGTGACTATTTCCCTATTCTATTCAATAATATTTATTGATAGAATATAGGCTACTTTGACCGCGAGAAAGAATCATGCTGAAATTTTTATTACTGCTTACATTGATTACAACATTGTCCTCCAAAGCGCAGGATAACTTACCCCAAATCAACTTTATGGAAGAATCTTACCCAGAAGTAAATGCAATGCTCAATGCCTACGAAGGATTGTATCTATATTTATTGAATCAAGATGATTTGGCTATCCAATTATCCATTCCCACCTATAGTTATAGAAAATTCACCAAAGAATATACCAACACTTACAAACAAGTATTAAAACAAGCCATCAATATCGAATCAAGTGCTTATGTTATTTTTCGAGCAGATACAATTTGCCACGCTTACTCATCATTGACTAATTGGTGTCATAAATTAAACATTCATGCAATTCATCAAAAAATCGACCCCGACAATATTCTCACCTATTTATTGAATCTACACCAAAATGATGCAGATAACCAAAAAAACCTTATAACGGCTGTGGAAAACGGCCAATTTTCAAATACATTTTATCACTACAATACACTTGAGCTGTCAGGGTATATACAAAATTATATCAATGACAACCCAGAATTTTTGAATCAAAGCAATAACGGGCCAGAAATCGACAACACATTTAAAGAGATTACCATTCAACAATTTGCTAACAAAGGGTTGGCAACAAAAGAAGAGCTATGGTCAATGGATAAGCAACCCAATAATTACATTATTTCACTCACAATAGGAATGTATATGGCCAATGCCATGCCCAATTACTTTTCAGAAATGTATAAAACTTGTCAAAATATTGAAATTCAGGATGAGTGTATCAACATCGCACAAATTTTGATGAGCGATAAAACCCTGTTCAATCAAAACTTTGCTAAAAAAGTATTAAAATATCAATATCAGTTACTTGGTTTTGAAGATGAAATATTAAAGTTAGAAAAACAACAAAAAGCCTTTTATAAAAAAATAGGATGTTACTCTGCACCTGACGTAATTATTGCTACAATTGTTAATGAAAATATCGCAAAATTACACGTTCAAAACATTAAACATTTTGGTGAAGTTGAAGCATTAAAACTACTTGCTTTTAAAGTCTATAACATTGAAAAAGAACACGGATACAACCCAGATTTCAATCCCAATGAGTGCGAATAACTATCAATCTTTGTCAATCAAATAAACCCGCTCATAAACATAAGCACAACCCAATTTTTGAAAACCCTGTTCACGTTCGATAATATCTTCTTCTTGTAACAAAGTGACAGATTGGTATTGAGTAAACAACTGATGAACTTTTTTATCAGGGATTGAAAAAGGAGGCCCCAAGGCATCGGTTGTGGTTCTTTGTAGTTCTAAGGTTATCAATAAGTATATTGAATTGTCAGGAATTATTTTCAACATTTTCTCAGTATACTTCTCAACCAAACCGTCAGGCAAAGCTATGAGTGCAGCTCTATCATAAACTGCTTTGGCATTTTGCAAATGCGAAGGTGTTAAATCAAAAAAATCACCTTGATAAATGGTGATATTTTCGTGCGTATAAACATTAAACAGACTATCTTTGGCCAACTCAAAAGAAATATTGTTTTGAGAAAAAAATTGCTCCACAGCCAATTGACTTAATTCGATTCCGATGACATGATAGCCTTGTGAATTCAACCACAACATGTCAATTGTTTTGCCACACAGAGGAACAAATATAGTATCGCCTTTGGATACATTTAATTGCTCAATAAACTCGACCAACAATGGATGGGTAAAATCTTTGTGAAAGCCCGTTTGGTTGTTTTGCCATTTCTCTAACCAGAATTCTTTTTTCATCTTTAATTTTCTTTCTATCGTTGATTAAAATTGATTGCTCGTATATTCTAATGGTTCTTAGAAATTTGAGCCATCAAGTTGAGCAAAAACTTACCAAATATATTAACTGTATCGCGTGTCGCTTTAATTCCCGTTATGTTACTTTTCTTCTATTTGCCCGTAGAATGGAACAGAGTTGCTGCTTGTACCGTTTTTTTCTTTGCCAGCATCACCGACTTCTTTGATGGATACTTTGCCAGAAAACACCAAACTTTTTCAAAGTTCGGGGCTTTTTTAGATCCAGTTGCAGATAAACTCACGGTGACTACAGCCTTAATTATATTGCTACAAGACCACAACACCATTCTGATGATGATAGCCACTGCAGTAATTGTCGGACGAGAAATTACAATCTCTGCCTTAAGAGAATGGATGGCAGACTTGGGAGAAAAAACCACGGTAAACGTAGCATTCATCGGAAAAGTGAAAACCACATTCCAAATGTTTGCCATAGGCTTTTTATTGTATGAAAATGATCTATGGGGCATGCCTGTTTATAAGATCGGATTGACGCTTTTATACATTGCTACAGTCCTAACATTGTGGTCAATGTTTATCTATTTAAAAGCCGCTTGGCCGATGATGAAAGAAAAGTTATAAAATAACAGATATTTAAAAATAAACAGTTGACAATTATTTCAGTCAACCTATAATGTGCAACCTCTTTTGCGGGAATAGCTCAGTTGGTAGAGCACGACCTTGCCAAGGTCGGGGTCGCGAGTTCGAGTCTCGTTTCCCGCTCCAATACACCGTATTCTTACCAACAAGAATACACTTATTTTGATTTAACAGCTACCAATGTTAATTTAAAATACAAGGCTGGATGGTAGAGTGGCTATACAGCGGTTTGCAAAACCGTGGACACCAGTTCGAATCTGGTTCCAGCCTCCATTTATCACCGCATCAAACACCCTGCCCGGGTGGCGAAACTGGTAGACGCAAGGGACTTAAAATCCCTCGGTGGTAACACCGTGCCGGTTCGACTCCGGCCCCGGGCACCATTTTTTGATATAACCCACTGAAATTAAACGAAATTTTACATATTCTATTAAAATATACCAATAATTATACCATCATAAAAATCCTGTATAACAAGGATTATTTCCACTCTAACATTCTAAAAATTGATATTTCGTAATACTCTATTATTGTTGTTAAGAATACCTTCAATATAAAAGAACACTACAGTCTTAAATATGATTTACATCTTACAAAAATCTAACTCGACTATTTTATTGATTTACCTTCTTTTTCGTTCACTCCTTTTCGCAATTTCAGGGACGCTTTCAGAGGGGCTTAAGATGGTAGAAATTGATACTTCATTGTCATCTCTTAAAACCTCTCTAAAACAATGAACAAGAGTCTTCCCTGTTTCTCTAGCCATCTTCATAGCCTGGTTTATTTTTTCGATCGGTATCCCACCTTCAGGGCCTTTAACAAATGATTGCAAATGGACAGCACCTTCAACGGGGTTATTTGTTGACATTGCATTTGCAATGAATCCATCTGGATCTTCGGCAAGCCGATCCATGTGTTCTTGCATACCAAGTCCACCTGGACCAAAAGAATGTATAAACCCAGAATCTCGGTCTTTTTCCAGTACAATTTTCAATTGATCATCTTTTGAAAAGCGAATGTGGTAGTCATTGAAATTAATGAATTGTTTACCATCAATCCTCATTTGAAAATGCCAATGAGGAAACTCTGTTCTAGTGCCTTTATGACCTTCAAAATCATTTTTTGAGCAGTCTAGTGTCCATTCAACATTTTTCCATTTAACTGTGATTTCGAATACTTTTCTATCGCTACATTCTTCATCTAAGTTGTTTATATTTTTTACGCCACATTCTGCATTGGCCACCCACCTCAAAAAAGCTGATATTTGATAGAAATCAAACTTTTCTGTAAGCTTCGGAAAATCCTTCTTTCTGAATTTGCACATACGTAGCAACCAGTGGAGGCAAGGTTCAGCTTTACTTAATGTTTTAAAATGCTTACCACACAAATAACAATTTTTATGTTCATATTGCTTTATAAATTCAGAGTGTTCTTTGTCATACTGAGCACGTTGTATATCAAAGTGCTTCAGAGATTCTTCTTGTGAGAGTTTGCGAGTCTGTTTTTTGAATGCTTCGGCAGCTCTCCTAATATCTTCTTGCATTATTTCTCCTTGGAAATCTAACAGTAAATAATTTTATTCATATATTCTCTATTAATCTATACTTCAGATTTATTTTTACAATTTTCTTCGATTATCCGTTGATGACATTGCACAACATAATTCAAAAGAGATATAACTTTCAAGCTATTTTCTTCAGTCCCATAGTCTAATGACTCACCATGTAAGACCATATGTCTGTTTAAACCGTAAAACTCATTTTCTCTTCTAATCGGCTCGGACCAAGATATAGGTGAAGGCTCAAGTAGAACATGAAATATAGCTGAACGCCAAGTATTAATAGTATTCAAAGATTCTACAAACCCAGCAGTTTTAGGTTTCTTATTACGGTTCATAAATATTTCACCTGAGAATACTTCAACACAAATTCCATCTATTTGAGTTAACAATACAGGTATAGACAATTCATAATCTTCATTATTATGAGCTTGAAATGCTTTAGAAATTATTGCTTTTCTATTAGGAAATACTTGAAGAGTATTTGTTAATATTCTTTCTTGATTTTCTCTAAAATAAGCGATTAGTGCTGTATTTACTTCTTCCTTATTTTTACTATTTAATATTTTACTAATTTCTAATGGTGATGAAATTGGTAACTCCATGTCAAAATACCATCCATGTTCAGCCATGACTTTAATTCCATCTTTTATAAAATCAGCGCTTTTTTTAAATTGCTCTACTAAATTTGGTAATTCAGAAAAGTGCTTTTTAAATTGATTGGTTATATCATCAAAATTATACTGAGCAATTAAATCCTTAGCTATTTTATTTAAATTAGAACTCATATCACTCAGTTGACTATCTAGTGATTCTATGCTTTTGTATATTTCACTATTTCTAATAGAATTAATAACTTGATTAAAATTCATTTTATAATCATTTATTATTTTATTTAGATCATCAAAGTCCATTAAATATCCAACTCAGGCAATCCATCCACAATCTTCATGGTTTCCAAACTAACGGTTATTATCCTTAAAAACAATTCTAATGGGTACTTGGCGTTATTCATTGTTTCGATTGCCCAGTCGTTAGCATCGTTGGTTATGCCGCTTTTTTTGTCGGTTTTTACGCATTGTCTGTCCATTATCCATTCTAGGGCCGGCTTACCGTTGACTATGTAGTCGTAAGCCTCTAATGGAATGTTTTTTATGGTTATGTGGGCGTTGTAGATGAGGACTGTTTTGTCGTTGATATTTTTACCTTCTTCATTACGTTTCATGACTCTACACATTAATCCTGTTTCATGCTTTTGGTTCTCATGATTTGAGAATCCACTGGCTTAAACTAGCGTTTTCAAAGGTTAAAGGTGACACATGCAACAAGAAAATATTAGCTTTTATGATTGGCAACAAAAA
>JAJRQG010000031.1 GCA_024280395.1 Gammaproteobacteria bacterium
ACAGGAGTACCTAAATGAATTTTGTTATCGGTTTAACCGAAGATATTGGGAACCACAAATTCCTAATAGGCTATTGACGCTATGTATAGCTAATAGCCGTGTCGGAGTTGTGGAACAGGAATTTAGTGCATAGCCATGTATAGTTATTTGAATAGTAGGAATTTGAATCGGTTAAATAATCATCAATCCCATCGTTATTAAAGTCAGAAATCAAGCTGAAATATTTATTATAAACTGAATCCGTTATGGTTTTACTACCTAATGAACCAGAGTCAGAATAACCAAATTTTCCATTGCCGTCGTTAAATAACACGTAATAAGTAGTATAATATTGCTCAATTTCACGCACAATCAAATCAGGATAGCCATCCTCATTATAATTAGTAAACTTAATAGGCAAATATTCATTGTTTTCAGAAAAAAATATCGAATTTTCAACTTTTTGGAAATTCATATCTCCTTGGTTAAAAAACACACTCTTATCAGATAGGACAATGTCAACCTTAGAGTCATGATTTACATCTCCTACCAATAGAGAAACGTTTTCAACAACTCCCAATTCTACTTTTGTATTTTTTGCAAACTGTCCAGATTGATTATTTAGATAAATGGTTGCTACAGAATCATTTCCATAAGAAATTATGTCTACAAACGCATCGTTGTTAAAATCAGCAAACGCAACGCTTAAACTATCGTCTATAATAAAAGAAGAATCTGTTTGGTAGGTCAAAGGATTCATACCAGCTCTGGTCCTAATTCTACCCTCATTAAAAATCTCTAAAATACCATCGTTGTCAAAATCAATGGCATAAATCGATTCTCTACCAACACCAATACTTACCTCAACCTGAGACCAAGATTGACCACTGCCATCATTCAATAAAATCCGGCCATCTGAAGCTACAACATCGTTAAACCCATCATTATTCACATCAGCTACGGTCGTTTTGTAATAGTTGATCTCTATTTGGTAACTGGGTTCAAACACAGGCAAGTTTGTATCAATAAAATCAAAATCCGCAGGATAAAACCCACCCACCCTATCATTCAATAAAACCTTTGCTGGTTCTGTTACTTTAACTGGAAAACTACAACTAATAGTAAATGGTGGGCAATAGTAGTCAAAATAATATAGCCCACTAACAAAAATATCGTCATATCCATCTCCATTTAAGTCACCAAAACTTGCGTGTCCAGAAATTGGAACCATTGAATCCTTGACTTGATTGGAAAAAAATTCTGATGAAAATGCACTTTGAGAAAGTGTAGCTAAAATGATGATTAGTAATTTCATAAATACTCCTTGTTTAATTCCTTGGTGTTGAAAACAGTGCTATAGGTATATTGTTTCTCACCCAATTTCCACCTTCGAAACCTAGATAACTCACATCAATTGACATCACACCCGCTTTTGATAAATTATTGGACGCTTCATTTAAAGTTAGGGAAATTGAGCCTGTTGGAGTGAAAGTTAAATCTGTTGGTGTTGATTGTCGAGAATATCCTTTGACCCTATTCATATCAAGTGTTATTTCCTGACCTTTTACAAAGCCTGATTTTTGTCCAATTAACCAACGTGGATTGCCTTGGGCATCATAATAATAAAGCACCAAGACCAAATCGGTAGTTTCATCCCTTTCCACCAATGAAATTGACCATCCCCAGCCAGAGTCATCACCACCTGCCCACCACAAGCCAGAAAAATCTTCCTGCGGCCGTTGGTAATAATCCACTATGGGTTGTGAACACCACCTATCTTTACTCAATGGTATACCAAAACTATTAACACCTATTTCATAATAAATATTCATTTCACCATAGACCTCAGAACAGCTGTCATGCCTAATTAATCCTTTATAGCTGTTATTCGTGTTTGGTATAGCGATATTATTACCATAATCATATTCTGTTCTTACCAAACTATATAAGTCTTCTGATCTGATGGTCCAGTAATCTTCTCTTGGGTTTTCAAATACCCCCAAATTTGTGTACCATTCTGGAAAACCTTCATTGTCATAGGTATAAAATACAGTAAAAAACTGTTCTTCGCCGACATTTTCTATTGAAAAGCCATGCCCAGAGTGACTGGGGTCATAACTAAGCCCCGTATAAAATGGTAAATTTCTGCTAAAATAAGTTTTTCCATTAAAGAAAATATCCAGCAAACCATCACCATCAAAATCAGAAAAACTAAAACCCCCAATAGTTTCATTGTGAATCAAATGGTCTTTGAAAATTTCAATATATCTGCCGAAAGAATCCAATTGATAAATTATTAGCTCTGTTGCTTGATAATGTGGGGAGTAATTAACTATGAACTCCAGTGTTCCATCATTGTTGAGATCTTGAAAGTCATGTTTTAAGAAATTCTCTTCATCATTAACATTAATCGTTTTAAATAGATTGATGTTTCCATTGATTATCCTGTATATATCCATGCTGTTGTCTCTTGAACTTTTAGTATGAAATACAATACCATCATTATTATTTTGTTCAACAAAACCAAATTGAGCAATGTTATTCAATTCCTTTACTAAGGAAAATTGACCATTGTTGTTTTTATATATTGATAATAATTTTGGTGCATTAGCATCATGTATGAATATATCTTTATATCCATCACCGTCATAATCGAAATAAAGCAAACTACCGTACTTCACTTCTGAAGTCAAAGTGCTAATCGATAAATTCTCGAGGTCAGTGTTGCCATAGATTACATACCAAACACTTTCAAAGTTCTTAAATACCAAATCCACTATTCCATCATTATTCAGATCTTCAGAACCCCTAAAACGCGCACTATCGTCAAGCCCTGATAGATTTACTATTTGTTGTTGAAATTGCTGATCTCCATTGTTAATATAGAATTGAAAACCATTGTCTTCACTGCTATAATTCTTTAATACATCTAAAAAACCATCTCCATTAAAGTCACCAATGATATCGATGTCGCTTTTATTATCGGTCCTATTTTCTAACTCAATGGCATTAGTTGGATTAAATCCTAATTCAGAATTAAGGAAGATTTGAGTCATATACCCAATAGAATCTGAAGAAATATATCTGTATGTCAAATACGCATCATCAAACCCATCATTATTAAAATCTTTTAACTGCAATGATATGTCCCAAGAATCATTGGGCAATTGTTCAAGAAAATTAAAGGTGTTTAATTTGTGATTTTCAAACTTCAGATCAGATAGATAAAATGGCTTTTCATCACTGAATAAAAAACCATCGTAATTTTGCCGAGGAACAAATAACAACTCTTTTCTATCGTCGTCATCGTAATCAAATAATACAGTTTGAGAGTTCTGTAAATTGCTTTGATCAGATTTCAATATGACTCCGTCTTTGTTGTTAACAAAAAGATTAACTCTATCAGGATAAATTTTGGGATTTTTATAATTTGTAAGCTGCACGAAGTTGTTGTCACCATTCAATAGATTGTTTCCATATATTGGCACAAAGTTATTCTCAACAAAATCTTCATACCCATCACTATTAAAATCGGCATTAATATAAGTTGATTTTGGATTAAATTGAGAAATCAATCCATTGTAGTTGGGCGTTAAAGAAAAATATTTAATACCAAACTGACCTGTTCCATCATTGATAGCAACATAACTCCTGACAAAACGTTGGTTGTCAGAAGTTTGAGTTTGATCGAGTATTAGCAATAAATCTAAAAAATCATCACCGTTGTATTTAATCAATTGTTTTGGCAGATAGTTTTTCAAATCCTCTACCTCTTCTCCTTCATCAGACAGTAGTATTGCAATAGGGTGCACTATTGAATAATCAGCTGTTCCATCAACCAAGACAAAACCACTATTCATGTCATTTTTTAATAACCTTTGATTAGATAAAACAATATCAATATCATCGTCATTGTCAATATCGCCAACGGTTAAATTCAACGATTCTTTGATACTTAAGTTAAGAAAATTTTGAGCTATAAACCCGCCATTTTTATTGTTCAAAAATATTTCTATATCTTCATTATTTCCATAAATCAAAATATCTTGGTATCCATCATTGTCAAAATCAGCAATTTCAACATTTTTCTCTGGATTCCAGCTGAATGAATCACTAAACTCTGTATATTCTAGGGGTTGAGTCTGAACTCTTTTGAAGATTTTTCCTGAATTTAAGATTTCAACCACACCGTCGTTATCAAAATCAGCTACAAAAACGGGTTGAACACTGGGAGTAAACCCAGCAATTATAGGAAGACTGAATTGACCTGTTCCATCATTGAGAAATACTCTGCCATCAGATGAAACAATATCATTGTCTCCATCAGTGTCAACATCGGCAATAATAGAGTAATATAATTGAAAATCATCTATTTCTAGTGATGTGAATTCAATTTCATTGACTTGTTTTATCCTTACAAATCCACCTTTTGTGTCATTAATCAATACTTTAGCTGGATAGCTGAACAAGGGTTTATTACAGCCTGTGAAATCAATAAAACAATCAAATTGTTTATAAAAACCGCTTATAAAAACATCGTTATAACCATCTCCATTTAAATCACCAATGCTTGGCAAACCAGTAATAATGGGTTGGCGATAGTCACTGTCGATAAACTCTAACGCATCAGAATTACTAAAAACAGTTAGGCACAACAAAAGAACTTTTTTCATTTTTAACTCCATCGCCCACAGCGATTTTTAGATTAAATTTTGAGGCCATGTTGAATCAACATTCACGCCTCTAAAATTGACGAATCATTCATCAATTTTCCTTTTTTCTAGGCAGGTCTCCGGGCTAAAAAGACTGTATTTGAACCTTCCCAATTCTATTCGAATCAGTGGACTATCTCAAACATACACTTTATTACCGTTACTGGGGTAGCTCTGGATTGTCACCAGATTCCCTTTTCACCAATATTTCTATTGACACCTAAAATTGTGAAACAGACTATATCATACACAATGTTATTTTACTGTTAAGACGCTAGAACTCCAAAGCATACTTCATAATGTGATAAATCACATTCTGTTCTAGGGTTCCATGGACTGTTTGTGAACCTGCGCCGATGGCATAAATTGCTACATCTTCACCGCTGTGGGTCTCTGACTTCAAAGGGACAATTGCTGCTTGGCGATAGTCTGGATTGATTGTATCAACATGGGTTAAATCTGGGCGCAAATCTCCATTGACATAGCCTGGACCATTCGCATATGAAAGGGTTGTATAAGATTTTCCTTGGGCATCTTTTGAGATATGACCGACAAAATTTCCTGCACTATCAGGTACTTTAACCACGCCAAGAATGGGATTTCCGCGTTGTGGATATCCTGCCATATTAAAGGTATGTGAATGATCAGCAGTGACAATTATTAAGGTTTCCTCTAGGTCGACATTTTTTAAGGCTGTTCGTACAGCCTTGCTTAGCTCAATGGTATCCGTCAGAGCACGATAAGCGTTACCCGCATGATGACCATGATCTATTCGACCAGCCTCAACCATTAAGAAAAAGGGCTTATTTGAATTTTTCAATACTTTTAAAGCTTTTTGGTCATGGCATGAAGACTTGGCTCTCCTGATTTGTCATTCGGGCGATCGTGTTCGTATTGCATGTGTGATGGCTCAAATAAACCCAATAAGTGCTTAGTTTTTTTTGCTTTCACGTCTTTAAATTGTTTTTTATTCCACACCACTTTTGCGTGTTTGTATTTGTTTTTCCATTCCTGCATTAAATTACGATTATCTAGCCTGACACCGGTTTGTTTTTTGTATTCAGGATCATTAACGCTTGTAGGAAGGAAGTTTTTGCGTCCACCACCCATGGCCACTTCAAGGCCATCACCGTAAGGGAAATCAATCAACTGACTGGCAATGTCTTTACAGCCTTTGTCTCGTTCAACCTTTGGGATATCGCTGTCTGCTTCCCAACCACGACTTACCGAATGGGCATAAGTTGCGGCAGGTGTAGCATGGGTTAATCTGGCAGTGGTGACTACACCTGTACTCATGCCTTTTTTCTCAGCCATTTCCAATATAGTCATGCGCTCATGTCCCTTACCAGAATCACAATCAGCATTGTTAACTTCACCGTCAACAGATATAACTCCACCTTTGGTTTTGACACCCGTCATCATCGCTGACATGGTGCCTGCCGAATCTGGGGTTTGTAAATTGGTGTTATACGTTTTGGACAAAGCTGTTTGAGGGAATTTTTCAAAACTCAGTTGATTTTCCTCACCATTCCCTCCTCTTTGTTGGCCTTCTAAAATACGGGCTGCAGTGATGGTTGTGATATTCATGCCATCGCCAATAAACAAGATGACATTCTTCGCTTTTTTTGGATAGGCTTTTTGATTGGCCAATTCTTCTACTTTATCAACGCCTTGTTGATACCACCATTCGGGTGACTCCTTTGTGATTTTCACATCTTGTGATTTTACATCTTGTGGTTTTATTTTGGGTGAATGTGCACAAGCAGAAAATTGGACTGCCAGAAGGATTGGAAGAAATTTGAAAATGTTCATATTATTTATGTTGTATACAATAGGTTATAGTTGAGAGATAAAGTGATAAATATTTAAGCCTGCTAAAACTAAAGTTGTTAACCATGTCAATACCGTGCCCACAAAACGTCCAAAAGTGGTTCCTGCGGACTTTGACAAACCTGTTGCATGTAAAATTCTAGAAATCACCGCTACAGAACCAATAATATGTAACAACAAGCTTGAACCACCATTGACTTCATAAATCCCCATTAAAATAACCATCATCGGAATATATTCTACTGCATTGGCATGAACTCTAATTGCTCGCAATCCATCTTTGTCGCCATTGTCGCCAAGGCCTACTGACTTAGTTTGTCTAAAGTTAACGACTTTATAGGCCAAAAATATAACCAACAAAGCCAAAATTGATGCGTATAAACTGGTAATAACTAACATGCTAATACTCCTCTTTTAATTCTTTTATCTCATCCTTGGTTGTAAAACGTCCATTATTATTTTCAATACCTGAAACAGCATAATCTGGATCATGGGTAAAAAACAATCGGTGGTTTTTCTGTAAATGCTTATTCAAAAAATCGGTTTTCTCATCAATCAACAATTCTGGAAAACGGTCATACCCCATAGAAATAGGTAC
Source organism: Gammaproteobacteria bacterium (assembly GCA_024280395.1). Lineage (GTDB taxonomy): Bacteria > Pseudomonadota > Gammaproteobacteria > Xanthomonadales > Marinicellaceae > NORP309. Next base: position 7,120 of record JAJRQG010000031.1, read on the forward strand.
ATGCACCCAAGCTTTACCCGGAATCAAGTCAGCACAAAAAACCAAATCATTATTGATAACAGAATGCATCATGCCAGGCGTGTGTCCATCGGTATATTCAAAAGTAACAGCTGGCAAGTGTTCATGTGAAGAACCCGAAATCAAATGCAGTCGTCCTGAATCTTCTAACATTTGAGTTAAATTGGGAATAAATGAAGCCCTGTCTCTTGGATGAGGATTGATGGCCCGATGCCAATGATCAGATGACACCAAATACTCGGCATTGGGAAACAACAATTTGGGATTCTCTCCTTCTTTCCAAGCTGATAACAAACCTCCAGCATGGTCGAAATGCAAATGGCTCAATACCACTACATTTATATCTTTATCACTCATACCAATAGAATCCAGTGAGTCCAATAAAACATGACTGTCTTCTTTTACTCCAAATCGTGATTTCATTTTCGGTTCAAAAAAATTGCCAATACCTGTTTCAAACAACACATTTTTGCCATTGAAATCTTTTGCCAACAAACAACGACAAGCAATATGCATACGGTTTAATTCGTCCACTTCAACCCAACGCGACCACACAGCCTTGGGTGCATTACCAAACATGGCACCAGCATCGAGCATTTGTGAATTGCCCATCAGTGAAATTAGCTGTGTCATCTGACTGCCTTTTCACCCCGAGGATCGGTTGCCGCTTTGGTCTCACCTGTTTTTTTATTCCACGAAGCGGCATTCATATTGCCCCATGTATGTTGCAGTTCTTTTAACTTATGGCCTCGTGCTTTTAAAGCTGGAATCGATTCTGCACTAATAGCACCTGGTTCATAAAACAAAATATCAGGCATATATTGATGGTGATAACGTGGCAATGCAGTCCATGAATCGACAGGATTGCCATCAAAATAATCTAAAATCCCCAACAATACCATGGTGATAATTCGAGAACCACCTGGTGTCCCCAAAACTGCCACATCGTCGTCCCCAATAATAAAAGTGGGAGTCATACTAGACAAAGGTCTTTTCCCAGGTTGGATAGAATTGGCTTCACCACCAATCAAACCATAGGCATTGGATTCACCAGGTTTGGCTGAAAAATCATCCATCTCATTGTTTAGCATCACGCCTGTGCCTTCTGCCACAAATTTTGAGGCAAATACAGTATTGACTGTTTGTGTGGTTGCTACCAAGTTGCCTTGGGTATCAATCACAGAAAAATGCGTGGTGTCATTGCCTTCTTTTAATTCCATCAAACCGGGGAGAAAATTACTGGGGGTTGCCTTATCCGCACGTATTGTGGCGCGCAAGCCATCGGCATAATAAGGATTAACTAACATCTTAACAGGTACGTCATAAAAATCGGGATCGCCCAAATGTACACTGCGATCACGATAAGCACGGCGCATAGATTCTACAATCAAATGAATGCGTTCATCGTCTTTCATCTTTGTCAAATCCCAGCCAGACAATATATTGAGCATGGTCGCCAAAGCAATACCACCTGATGAGGGTGGTGGTGCGGTGATTAATTGTTTGCCTCGGTATGTTGTATAAATGGGTTCGCGTTCAACGATTTTATAATTGGCTAAATCTTGCATGGTCCAAATTCCACCTGCTTTTATAACCGCTTTGATGAATTTTTTAGCCACCTTTCCCTTATAAAACCCATCATTGCCGTGTTTGGCAATTGACTTAAGCGTTTTGGCCATGTCTTTTTGAATGATGATATCGCCTTTTTTTGGTGTATCTGTTCCATTAATGAAATAGGCTTTCGTGGTTGCAGGATAACGTTTCATGATTTCTTTTTTACTGGCCAAACCTCGGACAAATTTATCGTAAGCCGGAAAACCTTGCTCAGCAATCCTAATCGCTGGAGCCAAATTTTGAGCTAAAGTTA
>JAJRQG010000032.1 GCA_024280395.1 Gammaproteobacteria bacterium
AGAGTAGGACATCGTCAGAATTTAAATACTAAACCCTAACAGTCTACTGTTGGGGTTTTTTTATGTCCAAATGAAAATTATATCAGTTCAATATATAGTCGAAATCTTATACTATGAAAGAGCCTATCGTAAGAATTTAAAGGCTTAAACAGGCGTTTTATATGGTTGAATCTTTATATAATTAACAGGCAAGAAACTTTTCGTTCTTCAGTAACCAAAACGTTATAAGTTATTGTTGCTGAATGATTATTCATGACTTCAAAGCCAATGTTGTTTTTTGCAATGGGAGCAAGTAAATCAATATTTGGGAAAATGTGATCAATGCCTGAACCAATTAAAACCAACTCAGGATTGCTGGACAATAAATGTTGGATATGAACTTCTGATAAATCATCAATAGATGTAATATTAAGTGACTTAATTAAATTATTGTTACTAACAATACATGTTTCAGTTAAAGTTCTATCATTAATAATAATTTGAGTAGAATCAATCGACTTGATAATGTTTGAAGAACCATCCTTGTTTTCAATCAGCTCCATAGTATTAAAGAGTTAAATCAAATTGCGGATCATCAGGATTAGCTAGAAAAATAGTTAAAGTTTGACCGATAGCATGTATTTTTTGTGCACCAGTTTTCTCAAGAATAATCTTTTCGAATTCTGCTCTTGTTTCTTTATCTACACGTACTTTGATCTTGACCAGTTCATGCATTTCAAGGGCAATTTCGATTTCATACATAACATTCTCAGTTAGTCCTTTGTCTGCAATCATTACAACAGGTTTAATGTTGTGGCTAATCCCTCTTAAAAATTTTATCACTTTTTTATTCATTAGAATGTTTTATAAACTCAACTTTATATGTTAATGTTGCATTTTAACAGCTAAAGACATTTCAAACAATTATGGCAAGGAGTAAGAGTTCAAATAATTGGTTACGTGAACACTTTGATGACCATTGGGTTAAATTGTCCCAAGAAAAGGGTTATCGAGCCCGTTCAGCTTTTAAGCTGGAAGAACTTCATGAAAAAGATGGCCTGTTGAAGAATGTTAAAAATATAGTAGATCTAGGTTGCGCACCAGGTGGTTGGTGTCAAGTTGCTAGAAAAATTGCTCCCAAAAATGTGAGAATAATTGGTATGGATATTTTGCCAATGGAATCAATAGAAGGAGTTGAATTTATTCAAGGTGATTTTCGTGAAGAGTCGGTTTTGAATGAGTTACTTGAAATGGTTGGAGATGAAAAAATAGACCTTGTGTTATCGGACATAGCCCCCAATTTAAGTGGTACATTTGCCGTAGATCAACCACGTATTATGTACTTGGCTGAACTGGCGTTAGATTTTTGTCATCTATGTTTAAAACAAAATGGCAATTATGCAGTCAAAATATTTCAAGGTGAGGGTTTTGACGAATATTTAGCAGAGTTAAGAAAGAATTTTAAAAAAGTTGTGATGAGAAAACCAAAATCATCACGACCAAGAAGTCGTGAAGTCTATGCTGTTGGTATAGGTTTCAAAGGTTAATTTATACAGGTATACAATAGGAATATATTTTGAATAGTAATATCACAAAAAATTTAATGTTATGGGTAGTTGTTTTACTGGTTTTACTGTCAGTTTTCAATACCATTGTTCAACAATCTGAAGCTACAACTGAAGTTAAATATTCAGAATTTTATAAAATGCTTCAAGATGATCAAATTCGCTCTGTAAAAGTTGATAGTACTGGTTTTTTTACAAAAGTAATTCTGGCTGAGACTAACTCTGGTGAGCAAATCTTAGTAAATGCTCCAAACGATGAAAAACTTATAGATGAATTGATTCAAAAGGAGGTTGATGCAACTTATCTGCCAGTAAAAGAAGAGAGTATGTTGTTTAAAATTTTCGAAACTATTTTTCCAATTATATTATTGGTTGGATTGTGGTTTTTCATTATGCGTCAAATGCAAGGTGGTGGTGGCAAGGGAGGAGCAATGGGGTTTGGAAAGTCAAAGGCCAAATTGCTAACAGAAGATCAAATTAAAGTTACATTTGCGGATGTTGCAGGAATAGAAGAGGCCAAAGAAGAGGTCGGTGAAATTGTAGATTTCTTACGCGATCCAAGTAAATTCCAGAAACTGGGTGGACATATTCCTCGTGGTGTTTTAATGGTTGGTTCTCCAGGAACGGGCAAAACGTTACTGGCAAAAGCCATAGCTGGTGAAGCTAAGGTTCCTTTTTATACAATCTCTGGTTCCGATTTTGTTGAAATGTTTGTGGGTGTTGGTGCTTCTCGTGTGCGAGATATGTTTGAACAAGCCAAGAAGAATTCGCCTTGTATCATATTTATAGATGAGATTGATGCAGTTGGTCGCCAACGTGGTGCTGGTATGGGCGGTGGACATGACGAACGCGAACAAACTTTAAATCAATTGTTGGTTGAAATGGATGGTTTTGAAGGCAATGAAGGTGTGATAGTAATTGCTGCAACCAATAGACCCGATGTGTTGGATTCGGCATTATTAAGACCGGGTCGTTTTGATAGACAAGTTGTAGTTCCATTGCCTGATATAAAAGGACGGGAAGCGATATTGGAAGTTCACATGAAGAAAGTTCCTATCTCTGATGATGTAATGCCACGCAATTTGGCACGAGGAACACCAGGTTTTTCAGGTGCTGATTTGGCAAACTTAGTTAATGAAGCGGCATTATATGCAGCAAGGAATAATGCCAGTGTAGTCACTATGGAATTCTTTGAACAAGCCAAAGATAAAATCATGATGGGCGCTGAGCGTAAATCAATGGTGATGGATGAAAAGGAAAGATTAAATACTGCTTATCATGAAGCTGGTCATGCGATTGTAGGTCGTTTGGTTCCAGAACATGATCCTGTTTATAAAGTAACCATTATTCCTCGCGGTAGAGCTTTGGGTGTAACGATGTTTTTACCTGAGCAAGATAGGTACTCTCAATCCAAAACTTTATTAGAGTCGCAAATTTCTACATTGTATGGTGGAAGAATTGCCGAAGAATTAATTGGTGGAGAAGGTGCAATAACTACAGGTGCATCGAATGACATATCTGTAGCAACAGATATTGCTCGAAATATGGTTACAAAATGGGGTTTTGGTGAAGGACTTGGACCAATGTTGTATTCAGAAGATGAAGGTGAGGTGTTTTTGGGCCGTCAGGTAACCCAACATAAAAATCTTTCTGATGCCACAGCAAAAATTATTGATGATGCCATGAAAAAGATTATTGATGATAATTATAGCAGGGCATTTAAATTATTAACTGATAATATGGATATATTGCATGCCATGTCAGAAGCATTGATGAAATATGAAACTATCGATAAAGGACAAATAGATCAACTTATGGCAAGAGAAGGTGTAACTCCACCTGAAGATTGGATAGATGATGACGATGACAAGCCAGTTAAGCCAACCGCACCCAAAAAAGAAGACAAAGGTGACAGCAAGATTGGTGATGAAGCACCTTCTACTTAATTGATGTAAGATTGTAAAAATTTTAGAATAATGGGGGTCATTAACGTGACCCCTGATTCGTTTTCAGATGGTGGAAAGTTTCTTAAAACAGAATTTGCAGTTTCACATGCCTTGGAATTAATAAAGCAAGGAGCTGATATTATTGATATTGGTGGCGAATCAACTCGACCAGGAGCAGATGTTGTTTCTGTTAATGAAGAAATCAATAGAGTGGTTCCTGTTATTTCACAATTAAGAAATCTAGATTCAAAAATCACCATTTCTATAGACACATCAAAAGCACTAGTGATGCGAGCAGCAATAAATGCAGGCGCTAATTTCATCAATGATGTTAATGCCCTACAAAATATAGGTTGTTTAGAAACAGCTGCACAATCTAATTTGCATGTTTGTTTAATGCACAAGCAAGGCCAGCCAAAAACCATGCAAAAGAATCCAGAATATGAAGACATCTTGACCGATGTCATGGAGTTTTTTGAACAAAGGATAGAAAATTGCAAACAAGCGAATATTCAAGACAAAAACATAATTTTGGATCCTGGTATTGGCTTTGGAAAAACATTAGAACATAATCTGGCTTTACTTAAAAACATAAAACAATTAAAATCATTGGGTTATCCAATTCTTATCGGTGTTTCTCGTAAAACAATGATTGGACAAATACTCAATTCAGAAGTAGATGATAGATTGTATGGTAGCTTGGCAATTGCACAATTTGCATATATGCAAGGAGCTGAATACTTAAGGGTTCATGATGTTAAAGCGACAGCAGATGTTCTTAAAATTACTCAAAAACTAATGTAAGATGGTTGTTACACATCCATCATAATAAACGAATACAAAATACATGAAAGAAAAAAAATATTTCGGAACAGATGGAATTAGAGGTGAAGTTGGCGGCAAAATAATGACGGCTGAATTTGCCCTTAAACTGGGTCGAGCAGCAGGAATTGTATTGGGAAAACTATCTCCATCAAATACTATCATCATCGGAAAAGACACAAGAATTTCAGGTTATATGTTTGAAGCTGCGTTGGAAGCCGGGCTTTCTTCAGCTGGTGTGAATTCTTTGATGCTTGGGCCTATGCCTACGCCCGCGATAGCATGGATGACAAGTTCAATGCATGCAAGTGCGGGCATTGTGATTTCTGCTTCACACAATCCCTATTATGACAATGGCATTAAATTTTTTGATCACAATGGCGAAAAACTTTCTGACGAATTAGAGCTGGCAATTGAGCAAGAATTGGATAAAGAATTCACGACAGTCAAAAGTCAATATCTGGGAAAAGCCAAACGCAGTGAAGATGCGGCAGGTCGATACATAGAATTTTGTAAAAGTTCTTTCCCGAGACAACAAAGTTTAGTTGGTTTGAAATTGGTGGTTGATTGTGCCAATGGTGCAACCTATCATATTGCTCCACAAGTCTTTTCTGAATTGGGCGCAGATGTGACTGTTATTGGTAATCAACCCGATGGATTAAACATCAATCAAGATTGTGGCTCAACAGAGCCACAAATCCTTCAAGAAAAAGTTCTAGAAACATGTGCCGATCTTGGCATAGCTCTAGATGGAGATGGTGATAGATTGTTGATGGTTGACCATTATGGAGAAGTCATTGATGGCGATCAATTGATATTCATTGTGGCCAAACACCTTCATGCAAAACAAAAATTGAATGGTGGGGTTGTGGGTACATTGATGACCAATCAAGCTATGCAGGTACAATTAGAAACACTAAAAATACCATTTTTACGAGCCAATGTGGGTGACAGATATGTACATCAATTACTAAAGAAAAATAATTGGAGTTTAGGTGGTGAATCATCGGGTCATATCCTGAATTTAGATTTGGCAACAACTGGTGACGGGATAGTCAGTGCTTTAATGGTCTTGATGGTAATGATAAATGAAGGGAAATCTTTAAAAGAATTAGCCTCTCAAATTCCTTTATATCCACAAGTACTGATAAATATCACCATAGAAAATGCCAAACAAATAGCCAAGCACCCTGACTTAATAAAACATGCGCAAGAGATTGATATGAAACTGGGTAACTCAGGAAGAACATTAATCCGAGCATCAGGTACTCAACCCATGTTACGTGTGATGGTTGAAGCCCAAGACAAAAACTTGGCTGAAACGTACGCAAAAGAATTAACCCAAACTGTCAACTCTCTCAAATAAAACACATACTGGAAAAATAAATGAAATTACCTTTAATAATTAGCGCAATATTGCTCTCGTCATGCGCACAAAAAATTGAAATAAATAAAATACAAGAAGCACCTAAACCTCCTGAAATGAGTGAATTAGTAACCTCAGAAGTTAATGGCCAAGTAGAACTCATGACCTCTATTAATCAATTAACATTTGCAGGTAAACGATCAGGGGAAGGCTATTTTTCTGCTGATGGATATGAGTATATATTTCAGACCGAGAGGCAAGATGATAATCCATTTTATCAGATTTATAAAATGGATTTAGAAACAGGGGATTTAGATAAGGTCTCCAATGGCGTAGGAAAAACAACCTGCGCATGGATTCATCCTGATGGAGAGCGAATTTTATTTGCTTCAACCCATTTAGATCCTGAAGCCAAGCAAAAACAACAAGATGAATTGGATTTTAGAGCATCAGGTCAAACCCGTAGATATTCTTGGGACTACGATGAAAATTATGATATCTTTGTAAAACAAAACGGCAAAATGACGCAATTAACCCATGAAAAAGGATACGATGCTGAAGGCAGTTTTTCGCCTGATGGTCAATGGATAATTTTTTCATCTAATCGAGATGGCTACAATGAAAAAGCCAAAGACATGACTCAAGCTGAACGCAATACATTCAGCAAGGACCCGGCTTTTATGATGGATATTTATATTATGAAAGCAGATGGAACCCAAGTGAAGCAATTAACCACTTACAAAGGTTATGATGGTGGACCTTTTATCTCTCCAGACTCTAAGAAGGTCATTTGGAGAAGGTTTTCTGTTGATGGGTTGAAGGCTGAAATCTACACCATGAATCTAGATGGCAGTGATAAGAAACAAATTACCCATGCAAAAGTGATGTCATGGGCACCTTATTATCATCCATCACAAAAATACATTATATATACATCCAACAAACAAGGATTTGCCAATTTTGAATTATACATAGTTGATATTGAAGGAAAACATGAGCCGGTCAGGGTCTCTGAGCTAGATGGATTTGATGGTTTGCCGGTATTTACACCCGATGGGGATGAAATATACTGGACTAGAAAAAAAGACAACAACGATGTCTCTCAAATATTTAGAGCTAACTGGAATCATCAATCTGCTCTTGAAGCACTGAACCTTAATTAGGATAGAATATGAATAGAATAAATGTAAGATGGGCAACTGCCATCATTTTAGCTGTACTAATAGCCACGACAGGCCAAGCGAAAAGAGCTTCAATTTTTACGCCTGATTTAGCTCAAAAACATGAGCAAATATTAACAGAGTTTGGTGGGCGATTAACTGGTTCTGAGAGTGAAAAAAAAGCAGCACAATACCTAGATTCAGAAATGAAGAGGATTGGCTTGATGCCTTGGCATTCCCAAAGTTACAAACATCCATTTGAATTTACGGCAGGAACAAATTTAGGAAAAAATAATCAACTTACCATTAATGGTCGGTCGTTGAAACTAGATAAAGATTACCGGCCTTTGGTTTTTTCTGGGTTGGGTGACTTTGCTCAAGCCGACGTAGTATTTGCTGGTTATGGAATAACTGAACCAGAAGGCGAAAAAATGGGTGAAAATTATGATTCTTACATGCATTTGGATGTTAAGGATAAATGGGTATTGGTGATGCGCTTTATGCCCGAAGACATCTCAGCTGAAGAACGCATTAAAATCAACCAATTTTCAAGTGAAAGAAACAAAGTGCTCAATGCCAGACAACATGGAGCAAAAGGTGTGATTTTTGTGCATGGTCCGAATACAGTGGTTAAGAAGCAATTAATTCCGCTTACCTTTGATGCATCAACTGCCCATGGTTCTATGCCCGTTCTTTCAATTGCTACTGATGTGGCGAAACCTTGGTTTAATCAGATGGGTAAGAATTGGAAAAAAATTCAGAAAAAACTCGATGCAGGGAATTTTGTTATGGGTTTTGACTTAAATGAATTGAGTATCTCTGCCAGTGTAGATTTGATTCAAGACAAGAAAATAGGCCACAATGTGGTTGCATTTATTAAAGGCTCAACTGACTTGCCAGCAGTTATCCTAGGTGCACATTATGATCACCTTGGACATGGAGAAAGTTCAACCTCTCTAGCACGAGCTGATGAAATGGGTTTTGTACATCCAGGGGCTGATGACAATGCTTCAGGGGTGACAGGTCTATTGATGATAGCCGAGTATCTCAATATGCAAAAAAATAAAGGCAAGTTTAAACCCAAACGTGACCTAGTTTTCGCCTTTTGGTCAGGTGAAGAATTGGGGCTATTGGGATCCAATAATTTTGTAAAATCATTCAATAAAAAAGACCTGTCCGAAATTTTTGTAGCCAACCTGAATATGGATATGATTGGCCGTTTGCGTGAGTCTTTGGTGATGCAAGGAACTGGATCAAGCAAACAATGGAATGGAATTATTGAACAACGCAATGCCCCAGTTGGATTAAATATAACCTTACAAGAAGATGCTTACCTACCCACCGATGCCATGAGCTTTTATTTGTACAATGTTCC
>JAJRQG010000033.1 GCA_024280395.1 Gammaproteobacteria bacterium
CTTTTTTAAAAAGAATCATTCTTCAATTGATAGCTTATGTAATGCTTGTTCAATAAAATCAGCAATAACAGTTTTGTAAAAGGCTTTCTTTCTTTTTTTACTATCATCCATAACGGTTAATTGTGCAGGTGATATATCAAGAATATACGGCACATTATTATATTTACCTTGTCGTGTCATTGCAGGTAATGAACCATCAGGATTCCTAAGGTTGGTTTGTTTTCAACTAAAAACATCAGGTAAAGTTTGGTACAACTCCACGCTGTTTGAATATTTTTCAGAAACAAGCATTTGTAACAAATCCAATTGAACTGGTTTTTTATCACTATTGGCTTTCGCCAAACGCATGTCTTTATCTTTGTGTAATAGGATTTCTTCAGCCATAGTGGTGTGGTTAGAAATAATACATTGTTGTAATTATAAAGATTAATACAAAAATGCAAATATGCTATACTCGATTTTCACAATAACAATTGCCAAACTGCGTGGAATTACCTGAAAATATACAAAAGTTGATACCCATAGCCGATTCAATGGGCGTGGCTTTGTATCAGAGATTTTCAGAAGATGAAGCGGTGGATTTTCTCAATATTTCAGTTCAATCACTCAAACTACTAAGAGGACAAAATAAGATTTCATTTATTGGTTTGCCCGATAAAGTTGAATATTTTGGCTATCAGCTTTTAGAATATTTGATTGGTGCGGTAAATTCGGCGACAACTACAAATAAGCAATCAGTAACAAATGATAGAATTGTCCGAACCAAAGAAGTGGTTGAAATGACTGGTTTGTCTCGAACCACGATTTGGAGAATGGAGAGATACAAAAGCTTTCCTTCTCGTGTATCTCTTGGTAAAAATAGTGTTGGTTGGAAATTGAGTGATATTCAAAAGTGGTTATCTACTCGAAGCTAAAAAAAAGCTTAGTTTGTAAAATTTGTAATATGAAATTATTTGATTACAATTTATTTAATCAGCTTTAATAAAACTGTAGAATTCCAGACTAAATAAATTATCCTTAACTATTTATATCATGGCAATATTATATTTTATATGAAAAGTGGTATTGTGGAGTACTTTCATCTTAATTTGATTAATGATAAATCAATGGATATCAGATAATCTTAATTAAATAACAGAATAGAATTATGAATGAATAAATTCTGATTTTTTCTTATCCAAGTAATCAGCCCACCATTGCATCATCTTGGTTCGTTCTTCCATATATCTAGCATGATGGATATAGGCAGCTCTTACGCTGTTTCGTTCCATGTGTGACAATTGTCTTTCTATTGCATCAGGATTATAGCCTTGTTCATTTAAAATTGATGAAGCATTGGCACGAAAACCGTGAGGCGTTGCTTTTGATTTTCCTTCTGTTTCTCCGTCGTAGCCCATTCTTCGCATGGCGCAACGCATGGTATTATCTGACAGGGGTCTGTTTCTATCGTTTTTCATGGGGAATAATAATTTTTCAATCCCTGAAATTTCTTGAACTTTGACCAATACAGATAAGGCTTGTTTTGAAAGTGGTACTAAATGCTCTGTTCCCATTTTCATACGCTCGGCAGGGATTTTCCATATTGATTTTTTAAAATCGAATTCATCCCATGTAGCACCACGAATTTCACCTGAACGGGTGAATGTATAGATTAATAACTGTAAAGCATATTGAGTTAATAAATACCCTCTATTGCCGTATTGCTCTAACTCAGACATAAATCGACCAAGTTCTTCATTTTGCATAGATGGTTGATGTTGGCGTTTTTTTAGTTTTACGACACCAGTTAAATCTAAGGCAGGATTGAATTTTAATAAATCTCGTCTAACCGCATAAGTGAAAACCCTGCGTATATCCTGTAAAACCCGCCCTGCAATATCTAAAGCACCACGCTTTTCAATATTTTTGATTACAATCAAAATATCTCTAGTGAGGATTTTATCCATTGGTTTGTTATCTAAATACTTGAAGGCGTTTTTTTCTAATCGGTGTAATAGCCTATTTGCGTGATCCTCAGTCCACGTCACTTTCTCGTGTTTCCACCAATCTAAGGCAATTTTTGAGAATGTATTGGTATCATTCATAATCATACTATACATTTTTTCTTTCTTGGCTTGGCTTGGGTCAATCCCCTCTTTAAGTTGTTGCCTTGCTTCGGCTCGTGCATCTCTCGCCATCTTTAAAGATGTTTCAGGATACACGCCAATGGCTAAAGTTTTTTGTTTACCACCAAAGCGATATTTTAAACGCCAATATTTAGCACCATTTTTCTTGATTAGTAGCCTTAATCCTTTTTCATCAGTAAGCCAAAAGTCCTTTGTTTTAGGGGTTGTACGCTTGATTTTTATATCTGTTAATGCCATTTTGGTGCTACCTATATAAATTGAACTGAGTGATAGCACCAAATATAGCACCATTTGGTATGAAATTCCATGAAATAGGGTGAAACACGCTGAAACAACCTAGTGGTTGTAAGCGAGTATTTATAAGGGTTTTTGAACTACTTTGAAACGGGTTGAAACCAAAAAATGGTGCCCGGTCTCGGAATCGAACCAAGGACACGAGGATTTTCAATCCTCTGCTCTACCGACTGAGCTAACCGGGCATCTTTTTTCGCATCATTTGTAAAGAAGAAATCTTCACAACCTGAATTGAACGCGCATTATATTTAGCTTGATAGTGACTGTCAAACTTTAATTCAACAATTTTATGATTCTGGCGTATATCCTTCAACAGGTTCAATACCCCCGTCAAAAAAGAATTTTTGCATCGCTTCTTCTATGCGTTTTCTGTCTTTTGGATTGATGGGTGATAATCTATTCTCATTTATAAACATCACTTGGTAGCTTAACCATTCCTGCCAAAATTTTTGTGAGACTTGTTGATGAATATTTTTACCCAGCTCTCCTGGGTAAGGAACATAGTCCATTCCTTGTTGGTTTTTGCCGTATTTGATGCAATTTATTGTTCTCATAAAAATTAGTTAAAAATAATTGTACAAATTCTACCACCATTGTTGCTTATACAGATGAAAAATGATTAAAGTTTAATAATCTTAATTACATCATGTTCAGTGTCCACAAAAATAGGCATGATGATTAGTTTGTAGATTAATCGGATGCAAGTTCAAAAGTGGTGCTGATGATTTGTTTGGATTTTTCCCAATCGCGCTGGGCCGTTTTTGCAGAAATATCGAAATACTCGGCAATTTCGGCAAGCGTCAGACCGCAAAAGAATTTTAAATTAAAAACCGCTGCCATGCGTGGAGAATGTTTTTCCAACTTGCTAAGAATCAAATCAAGTTGGTAAAGCCATTCTGCTTCTTCTTGGATGCTATTGAGGCTATTCTTTTCGGTAGTGGCAACGGAAACAAAGTTTGGTCTTTTTAAACGTTGTTTACTCTTTGCCGCATCCAATAAAATTTGTCGCATGGCAATGGCTGCGATGGACAAGAAATGGGTTTTGTTATTGTATTTAACGTCGCTACTTTTAAGTTTTAACCAGGTTTCATTGACTAGTGCGGTAGTGTTCAAGGTTTTGTTGTCTTGAAAGGAATTTCTGCGGGAAGTGGCAATTAGCTTTAATTCATAGTAGAGAATATCAACGAGTTTATTGAGTGCATTTTCTTCGCCTGTATTGGCTTTTTGAAAAAGGAGGGTCACTTCACTAGGATTCAGTTGAAAGGTAATGGCCTGATTATCCATCGTTATTCTCAATAATTGTTAAATTATATTTCTTTATTGATTTTTGATACGATTCGTTTGGCCAGCCATCGGTATTTTTCATCCTCAATAGATAAGGCCTGGCGGAATCAAACTTTCCTTGAATCAGTAAAACATAAACATAAGTGTTCACATAGTAAATGCTCGCATTGGGAGTGGTTGCAATTTTCTTTAAAATTTTCTCAGCTTTTTGCCAGTATTTCTTTTCTCCTTGTTGGTCGTTTTTTTTGCCTAAAAGGTTAGCGAAATTGAGCATATCAACAGCTAGGTCATTTTGTAATGAGGCGTTTTCTGGGGAAGAACGTGCGATTTTTTCAGTGATGTTTAAGCTGGCTTTAAACTTTATTTCTGCTAAATCAAACTCCTTTATTTTATTGTATGCTTCTCCCAATATAGTATAAGAATAAGATAAAGCGCGATAATATATATGATTTTCGGGGGCACGAATGTGCAATAATTCACCATATTTAACTGCTTGTTGGGCATGTTTGATTGCATTATTGAAGTCTTTGTTTAAAACATAGGCATAAGAAATTTGATTATTGGTCTTTTGTAGATTGCTCATAAAAGGTATTGAATTGGGGTTTGATTTTAATAACTTTTCGGAAGCATTCATGGCTTGTTTATAATACCGAATTGATGAGTCTATTTCTTTTAAGTCTATGTAATACCAGCCCATGGCTACAAAGGATTTAAATTTTTTGGTTAGCCACTGTTTGTTGGATTCATCATTGGCAAATTCTTGGGATGCGATATTCAAGGCTTGATCCAAATATATTTTGGCTTTTTCATATTGACTTTGCTCCATTAAATTCCAGGACAACGGATGAATGACAAACCACTTGATCTCATTTGCATTATTAGCCTTTATGTTACTTAATTTTAAGGCTTGTAACTGTGCTTTTTCGTGTTCGGAATTGGCCAGTTCTAGCAAACCCAATTTGGCATGAAGGCCAGCTAAATCGGTTAAGGTTAGCGCCAATAAACTGAATTTTTCTTGTTGATGTGATGAAGTATTGTCTAATGCTAAAAGAATGTTTCTGGCCTTAGAGTAGGCGCCAATTGATGGAGAGGTATCCTGTTGCATTTCTAATACGCTGGCAATGTTTCTGTAGGCTACAACATATTTTAGTTTTTCAATATTAGAGAGTTTGAAATTATATTTATTGAGGTGTTGTAGGTTCTTTTGCGCAACTGATTGGAGTAAATCTACTCGACCAATATCAGTGAGTTCAGCATGTAAATCTTTGAGTAAAAAATTAAACAGGTCATCGGACTCTGCTTTGGCCTGTATTGCGATTTGCCTTTCTTGGTTTATATCATAGGTGTATTTAATTATGGATAAAACACCAATAATAAAAATTGAAATAGTAAAGACAGCAATCACTTTATTTCTTTTGATTAATCGCCAAAATGATTTTAATAACGATTCTTTTTTGGCCATGATTGGATAGCCATTAAGCCAATTTTCTAAATCCTGTTTTAAATTGAGAGCCGATTGATAACGGTCTTGGCATTTTTTATTTAAACAGGTTTGAACTATAATTTGCAAATCTTTGGGGAAAGCTGAAATTATCCTTGTCAGTTTTTCAGGGTTTTCATGCATAACTTTTTGGTGCACATCTACTGTTGATGTAGCTTTAAAAGGCTTGACACCTGAGAAAAGTTGATACAAAACCACACCCAGACTAAAAACATCAGAACGTCTATCAATAGTTTGCAGACCTTTAATTTGTTCTGGAGACATATACCCAGGTGTACCAACCTGGTTGCCTTGATTGGTCAGTTCGGCAGAATCATCTTGGTGAGCAATGCCAAAGTCCAAGATAATTGGATTATAATCTCCCTCTTGGTTTTCAATAAGGATATTGGCAGGCTTAATGTCTCTGTGGATAATACCCAAGGTATGAGAAAAATGGATGGCATCACATACTTTTATTAACAAATGAACAATGGATTCTGTTGAAAGTTTTCCACTCTTACAAAATTCACTGATGGTCTTGCCATCAATGTATTCCAGTACAAACCAGGGGATTCCGTCGTCTGTGGTGCCCGCATCAAGTAGCGGAACAATGTTTGGGTGACGAAGTTGTGCGAGAATTTGCTTTTCCCGTAAAAAACGATCTTTAATATTCTGGTTATTAAAGCCTTTGGTTAGAACTTTAATCGCAACAATTTTATCGAACTGTCCATCGCTGCGGTTGGCTAAGTAAACATTGCCCATGCCTCCTGAGCCAATTTGTTTGATGATTTTGTATTGATTAAAAACCACGCCATCATAATTAGTTGCTTCCTGATTAAAAATTTCATCATATAAATTGGGCAGTAGTCTTTCTAAACCTTGATCAAATTGGGAGACATATTCAGATGAATCAGTTGTCTTAATCTCAAGATTAAGGGCCTCCTGAAAGGCTTGTTCTAATTTCAGTTTTTTATCCTTCGATAAAGGCATAAGCAAGCAATAACAATGGCAATAATTCTATAAATACAAGATAATAGCACATCGTAATTATTAAATGTTTAATGTATGCTAAATAAAGTTAAAGCCCAATTATTAGAAGCTGGTGGTTTAGATGAATCAAAACTGGACAATGCTTTGTCCCAAAGCTTATCCAAAGGTGCTGATTTTGCCGATTTGTACTTTCAGTCTTCTCGGATAGAATCGTGGATGTTAGAAGATAAAAAGGTTAAAAGTGGCAGTCACAGTATTGATGCTGGAGTGGGTGTGCGCATTAATAATGGCGAAAAAACGGGTTTTGCTTATTCTGATGCCATGACCAACCAAGGAATGTCGCAAGCAGTGAAGACCGCCAGCTCGATTGCCAATACAAGCAAACAAGTCGCACCAGTCAAAATTCAAACAATTGAACGGCCAGATATATATACTCAGTCTGATGTGTTAACGGGCATTGAAAATACTCAGATCCTTGATTTGTTAAACCAGATGGATGTCATGGCACGCAAACAAGATCATCGTATTTCTAAAGTCATTTGTTCATTGTCCACATCACAAGAATATGTGTTGGTTGCTGCCAGTGATGGCACATTGGCTGCGGATATTCGCCCTTTGGCCAAGCTTAGCATACAAGTGATTGCCAATGATGGAAAAGGCCGCATGGAGATTGGATTTTCAGGTGGCGGCGGTAGAATGACTTTGGCAGAATTATTTAAACAAGGCAACCAAGAATCCTATGTCAACCAAGCGGTAAAATCTGCATTGGTTAATTTGGAGGCCATTGCAGCACCAGCAGGTGTGATGCCTGTGGTACTGGGAGCGGGTTGGCCAGGTGTCTTGTTGCATGAAGCCATTGGCCATGGTTTAGAAGGTGATTTTAACCGCAAAGGGACTTCAGCTTTTGCAGGGAAAGTTGGACAGCGTGTTGCCAGTGATCAGTGTACCATTATTGATTCAGGTATTTTACCCAATCGTCGTGGCTCATTAAATATTGATGATGAAGGCACACCTGCTCAAGAAAACGTCTTGATAGAGAATGGCATTTTAAAAGGATACATGCAAGATAAACTCAATGCTCGATTGATGGGCGTTAAATCTACTGGCAATGGTCGCCGTGAATCATTTGCCCACTTGCCCATACCTCGTATGACCAATACTTATATGATGAATGGTAAATATGAACACGAAGAAATCATTGCATCGGTGAAGAAAGGCATTTATGCAGAAAATTTTCGTGGTGGACAAGTTGATATTACCAATGGCAAGTTTGTATTTTCTGCCAGTGATGCTTTCTTAATCGAAAACGGCAAAATTACCAAGCCTGTTAAAGGCGTAACCTTAATCGGCGATGGCCCAACGGTATTAACCAAAGTTTCCATGGTTGGTAATAACCTAGAGTTTGACCAAGGCATGGGTGTTTGTGGTAAAGATGGACAAAATTTACCTGTAGGAATTGGGCAACCGACTTTGAAAGTTGATGAGTTGACCGTTGGTGGGACAGAGTTTTAATGATCAGAGCGTTTCAACAAAAGGGCTTATATGCCATTGTTGATATTTTGAATTATTATGTCAAAAATGATGTCTGTATTTTTCAGGTAGAGCCTTATAGCTTTGAAGAAATTGAAGCTAAATTTAAATGCATACTTCCCACCTACCCTGTTTTCATACAAGAACACAATGACAATGTTGTTGGCTTTGCCTACGGCGCACGTTGGCGCGATAAACCGGCTTATGCCAAATCAGTGGAAACCACTATCTATGTTCATCCTGAATATAAACATGCGGGAATTGGTGAGCCTTTGTACAGAAAACTCATAGAAACATTAACTCAAATGGACTTTCATCTGCTGGTTGCTGGCATGACTATGCCAAATCTAGGAAGTCAACGATTGCATGAGAAACTGGGCTTTGAAAAAGTGGGCGTGTTTAAAGATGCGGGTATGAAATTTGGTCAATGGCACAGTGTGGGTTTTTGGCAGAAAATACTCAAAAATTAATCTTTAACAACGACCTTTCTGGCATCAAGATGGGTTAACTCTCCCCCCATTTTACATTTCGGTAGTATCTGCTATAATGATTCGTCTTTAAGGTTAAATGAAGGTTATTTAATCCAATCGACAAACTATAAAAATAATAATAAAGCAATGGAATAATGAATGATAGTTTATTTGATTATCATAAATTGAACTGCATGGTTTTACATTACAATTTAACAATTGATGGTTATTATTTTTATCTATCTCTGCCTGTTCTCTATTTTAGGTCCTGTGTGTTTGTGTGTGAAATCGTTCTTTTCACCACATTAACTTAAAAGAGAGAGAAACAATGAACAAATCAAACACGAGTAGGCTATTATTTATTTTAGCTTATTTCATATTTGCGATTAATGTCGCATCAGCGCAAGCACCAGCAGGTTATTATTCAACAGTTGATACATCCAATCCGACTGTTTTGAAATCAACACTGCACAACATTATAAAAGACCACACAAGATTTCCTTATACGTCATCTGCAACCGACACTTGGGATATACTGGAGTTGGCAGGTGAAGATGTAGACAATACTAACAATGTTATTGCTTTGTATAAAAATGCTACTTATGCCAAGGTGACGGGTGGTAACACCAATTATAACCGCGAACATTCTTGGCCAAAATCTTATGGTTTTCCCAATGATGGCAGTGGAAACTACCCTTATACGGATATGCACCATTTGTTTATTGCCAACAGTTCGTACAATTCTTCACGCAGCAATAAACCTTTTGATATTTGTACTGGCGGTTGTACTGAAAGAGCCACAGATGTGAATAATGGCCGAGGTGGAGCTGGGCAATCGAATTTCACAAAGACTGGGATTTGGGATGTTTGGCAAGCCCGTCAAGGAGATGTAGCTCGCGCCATGTTTTATATGGCCGTTCGTTATGAAGGCGGTACACATGGAATAACGGGCAAAACAGAACCTAATTTAGAATTAACCGATGATTTGGCGTTAATCAATGCTTCCAAAACAGGTTCAAATGAGTCATTGGCTTATATGGGTTTGTTATCTGTATTAATCCAATGGCACAATTCTGATCCTGTAGATATTTATGAACATCAGCACAATGAAGCCGTCTATAGTGCTCAAGGCAACAGAAATCCATTTACCGATCATCCTGAATGGGTGGCTTGTGTGTTTGAATTGGTTTGTGGTGGCGGAACACCCGATACAACTCCTCCTAATGCGCCGATGACATTGACCGGCAATGGATCTGTTGTTGGACAGATTGCTTTGGACTGGTTTAACAATACTGAAGCCGATTTGGCTGGCTATAGTGTTTACCGTTCCAATACGAGTGGCGGAACATTTACTAAACTAAACACGACTTTGGTTATCAATTCTGCTTATACCGATTCAAGTGTGACCCAAGGAAGCACATATTTCTATCAAGTTTCAGCCAGTGATAATGCCGGCAATGAATCAGCATTTAGTACTGAAGTGTCTGTAACAGCAGCCACTGGCACGGTGAATATACCTCCGGTTGCTTCCTTCACTTCTAATTGTACTGATTTGACATGTAACTTTGATGGCTCAGCCAGCAGTGATAGCGATGGAAGTATTGCCAGTTACTCTTGGTCATTTGGAGCAAGTTCAGCAGTGGCTTCTAATACTTTTGCCAATGCAGGGACTTTTGCAGTGACTTTAACCGTGACAGATAACTCTGGTGCTACAAGTTCAATAAGCAATAATGTGACTGTAACAGCTCCACCTGTCAACAATGTGTTGCAAAATGGCGTGTCAGTTACAGGAATTGCAAACAATCAAGGCATTGAACAAAATTGGACAATGGTAGTTCCCGCTGGTGCGAGCAATTTATCTTTCAACATTTCAGGCGGAACCGGTGATGCTGATTTGTATGTGAGATTTGGCAGTGCGCCAACTCAATCGACATATGATTGCCGCCCTTGGTTAAATGGCAATGTTGAAACGTGTAATGAAACTGTGCAAGCAGGCACTTACTACATTATGTTACGTGCCTACAATACTTATAGCGGTGTTGATTTAGTTGGAAGTTATACTGATCCAACCAATAATGTTGCACCAACGGCTTCATTCACATCAAGTTGTTCGGATTTAATTTGTAGCTTTGATGGTTCCAGCAGTGCCGACAGTGATGGCAGCATTGCCAGTTATTCTTGGTCATTTGGAGGAGCTGGAGTCAATGCAAACAATACATTTGCCAGTGCCGGTTCGTATAATGTAACTTTAACTGTAACGGATAACAGTGGCGCAACAAATTCCACCAGTCAAACTGTAACGGTAACAGCAGCACCTGTTAATGTGGCTCCAACGGCCTCTTTTACATCAAATTGTAATAATTTAAGTTGTTCATTTGATGGGTCTGGCAGTTCAGATTCTGATGGAACCATTGCAGCATACTCGTGGTCAATTGGTGGAACAGGCTCAACTGCAAGTAAAACTTATGCCAGTGCTGGGACTTACAATGTCACGTTAACTGTGACAGACAATGGAGGAGCGACCAATTCTGCGACCAGTTCAGTGACAGTAACCGCACCTGTCAATATTGCTCCATCGGCCTCGTTTACCTCTAACTGTACTGATTTAAGTTGTAGCTTTGATGGTGCAAATAGCTCAGACAGTGATGGCAGTATTGCTTCTTACTCCTGGTCATTTGGCGCAACAGGCGTCAGTGCATCAAATACCTATACCAGTGCTGGGACTTATAGTGTCACATTAACAGTAACAGATAATAATGGTGCTACAAATGCAGTAACCAACAGTGTGACAGTGACTTCACCTCCTGTTAATTCATCCCCAATAGCATCATTTACATCTAGCTGTACAGATTTAAATTGTAGTTTCGATGGTGCAAATAGCTCAGACAGTGATGGCAGTATTGCTTCTTACTCCTGGTCATTTGGCGCAACAGGTGTTAGTGCATCAAATACCTATGCCAGTGTTGGGACTTATAGTGTCACATTAACAGTAACTGATAACAATGGTGCTACAAATGCAATAACCAATAGTGTCTCTGTGACATCACCTCCGGTAGGAAATGTACTAACAAACGGCGTATCAGTGAGTGGTTTGTCAGCTTCTAAAAACAACTCTGTAGATTACACAATGGTTGTACCAGCAGGGGCTAGTGCTCTGAGTTTTGCTATTTCAGGTGGAACCGGTGATGCGGATATTTATGTACGATTTGGTGCAGCACCAACCACTACAAATTATGATTGTCGCCCATATGTTGGTGGAAATAATGAAACTTGTAATATATCGGTAGCTCAAGCGGGGATTTATTATATTATGGTTCAAGCTTATTCAACGTTTAGTGGAGTCAGTTTAACTGGCAGTTATTCTACAGGTGGATCAACTGGACAAGTTTTTTCTAGCACAACCAGTGTTAATATCCCAGATAACAACCCAACAGGTGCCACTAGTAATATCGCAGTAGACAGACTTGGAGTATCCAATAATTTACGTATCACCTACAATATTACCCACACGTATATTGGTGATTTGAAAATAGAACTCATTGATCCAACCGGTGCAGTGACGGTTCTTAGAAGCAACACAGGTGGCTCAGCAAATGATATCAATGAATTCAAAAACATCAACAAAGGCAGTACAAGTGCTACTGGAACTTGGGGTTTAAGGGTCATTGATGGCGCAGGAGCTGATACAGGAAATATTAACTCATGGAGCATAGAGTTTTTGTAAGAGAGAGAAGGGAGTAAGGAAGAAGGCGGTTCATGAAAGTGAATCGCCTTTTTTATTGCTTTTAAATAAATGATTACACTAAGTTTTGAGAAAAATCCACCCCAACCCTCCTTTACAAAGGATGGAGCTATATCGAGTTTCAAAAAAACTCATTCCTCCCCCTTTGCAAAGGGGAGCCGAAGGGGGATTTTCTTCAATGCAAAGTGAAATTTGCGTAGAACTGATAATACTAAAACGTATTTTGTGCTATAATTATAAAAGTTAATTACCCTGTTTATATATGAAAAAAAAGCCCAATTACGATGCATCAGAGATTAAAGTTCTAACAGGTTTAGATGCTTCGCATACGCCCAGGAATGTATATGGGCGATACTGAAAATTGCTCAAATTTAATCTTAATGGTGCTTGATGAGTTTAAAAGAGCAATTAAAAATAAAAATGGAAAACTTTTTTCTAAAGTGTCAATTGTAATCTTTGAGGATAATGAAGTTGAAATAGAGGTCGATGGAATTGGGTTGCCAATTGAAAATAGAAATGGAGAACCATTTATTGAGAAATTAATGACAACGATAACTCAATATGAATTTGGATTGACCATCATCAATGCTCTTTCTTCTACAGTTAAAATTACAATTGCTAAAGATGGAATTGAATGGGCACAAAAATACCGAGATGGAAAACCACAGCTTTTAAAGAAAATAGGTAAAGTAGATTATTCAGGAACAACCATACGGTTTTTACCCGATATAAAATACTTTCCAAAATCACACTACAACTCAACACAATTAACGTCTCGTTTAAAAGAGCTAAGTTATTTACACAAGGGCTTGTCCATTGATTTTGAAGACAGAAGCATTCGTAAAGAACATTTTTATAACCCCAATGGATTAGAAGATTTGGTTTCGGGACTTCTTCCTGAAAGTAATAATTGGAAAACCAAAATACCTCCTGTGCACATAAGAGGCCAAATACCTGACTTCAAACTCAATGCTATTGTTGTTTTTGCCGAAGATTTTAGTTGTGATGCGAGTTTTGTAAATGAGCAGAAAACCATTGATGGAGGAACGCATCAAAAAGGTTTAATCGCAGGAATTGCCCAAGTTTTAAAAATTGTTTCTGGTTGTAAAAAGAATGTGGCTATTTGGAAGTCAGTCATACGAAATGGAATTATATCTGCTTTAAGTATAAACATCTCTGATCCACAATGGGTTGGTTCTACTAAGGATAAATTAATTAGTAAGTCTGCTTATATCAATACTAAATCATTGGTTGTAAGAAATTTACTTAAGTTAATGAATGAAAATGAAAAGCTCCAGTATGAATTTAAAAAATTGTATATTGATAAGTATTTAATGATGGACTATACAAAACAACATGACAAGTATGGATTACCAACCCCGCAATATGCCAAAGAAAAATTAGCAGAACTTTTTAATAATCCCAAGGAATTCGATTATCTTATTGATCAATATGTGGAATTTGAACGATTACATGAGGAGTGCTTAAAGTTGCAAGAAATAGATCTTAACAAACTGAGACCCCCCCCTCAGTCCCCCTTTGCAAAGGGGGAGGAATGAGCTGTCTTTTGAAACTGGATTTAACTCCCTCCTTTGCAAAGGAGGGCTGGGGAGGATTTTCTACAATGCAACGTAGAACTTAAAAAACCAATATGCTAAAATACAATAAAAATAACAAACAGAACGCCCGCAGCTTGCGCAAAAACATGACGGATGCAGAGCGGGTTGTTTGGTCAAGGATTAGGAGAAAGCAATTATTAGGAGTTCAGTTTTATCGTCAAAAATCGATTGCTGATTATATTGTGGATTTTTATGCTTTTTCAGTTAAATTAGTTATCGAAATTGATGGTTCTCAGCATTATGAAGAAGAGCATCGACTTCGAGATAAACAACGTGATAAATCTTTAAATAAATTAGGATTACATGTGTTACGTTATGATAATCGAATGGTTTTAACACAAACCGATGATGTTATTGAGTCTATTGTGCAAGAAATCTCAAAGATTCAAAATATTATCAATATCTAAACACTCGGAAAAGGTGTTTGTTTATCCATTGCACGAATAAACTCAAAGACTTTGCGCCGGTTATTTTTACTGTTGGAATTTTGTTTGCTGGCGGCTCTTACCAATTGACGT
The DNA here is from genome assembly GCA_024280395.1 of Gammaproteobacteria bacterium. Taxonomy (GTDB): domain Bacteria; phylum Pseudomonadota; class Gammaproteobacteria; order Xanthomonadales; family Marinicellaceae; genus NORP309. The sequence continues at coordinate 14,054 of JAJRQG010000033.1, forward strand.
AAGGTTTGGATGTCACCATGGTCGTGGTTTTCGTACAATTGTGCTATTATTTCTTGGTTTTCTAAGATTTTTTCTTGCCACATTTGTAGAAAAGGCGTGCGAATTAAGCCCGCCTCGTGGCTTTTTTCTTGTTCTTGTAACGCATCAATAACAGCTTGGTGGTCAGTTTTTAGCAGTAGTTTTCCAATAAATTGAAAGTGTCGTTTGCGGGCGATATTGCTGTTAATTTTTTTAGAGACAACGATGGCATCGACTATTGACTCTGTAATTGGCAGTTCAATCATAATAGAATGCTTCATTTCTGCTAATTTATGTGCCAAATCGACCATAGAATGTGCATAATGTTTTTTTTGTGTGCGACTATCGAACTCAAGTTCGTTGTCATTATTAGATTGTTTAACCATTAGAACCGATACAATATTATATGAATAAAAATACGGAACAGATTGTTGCAGAAATATTAGCTACAGTAAAGAAAAAGGGCGCAACTGATGCCGAAGTTGTTTATTCTCAAGGATCAGGGTTGTCCATTAGTGTGCGCAATGGCGATGTGGATACCATTGAAAACAGCAACGATAGCTCGTTGATATTGACCGTTTATAAGGGAAAAGCCAAAGGTGCAGCATCAACTGCGGTACTGGATCAAGCAAGCATAGACTTGACCATTCAAAAGGCTTTAGAAATAGCCAAACTAACCCAAGAAGATGAATTTTCAGGTATAGCTACCAAGGAACTGTTGGCAAACACTAATGAATTTAAAGATTTATCTACCTATCATCCAAGAGATATTGCCCCTGAAACCATGATTGATATGGCTATCCAAGCCGAATCAGCCGCTTTGCAAACCAAAGGCATTGTGGTGGATGAAACTGCGGTATCAATGGGCGAGGGTTATTCTGTTTATGGTAATTCTAATGGTTTTATTGGGACCAAACAAGGCAGCAATTCATCCATGAGCGTGGTCGCTATTGCTGAACTTGACGGTCAAATGGAGCGTGATTATTGGTGGGATGCGGTGCGTGATTTCAATGATTTAGAATCACCAAATTCTATAGGGGAAAAAGCAGCCAAACGCACCATTGCTAATATTGGCGCAAGAAAGATTAAATCAACCAAAGCACCCGTGTTGTTTGATGCAACCTTAGCGCAAGGACTTGTCGGGCACATGCTATCGGCCATTTCTGGTAGCAGTTTGTATCAAGAGGCCAGTTTTTTAAAAGACGATTTGGGCAGTCAAATATTTCCAAAGTGGTTTCAAATCAATGAAGATCCTTTTGTCAAAGGCGGCTTTGCCTCGCGCAATTATGACAGCAACGGGGTGACAACCCAACAAAGACAATTGATTGATTCGGGAGTTCTAAATGGATTCTTGCTGTCAGTCTATTCAGCCAGAAGATTGGGTATGAAAACCACAGGTAATGCTGGAGGCGTACACAATTTATTTGTTCAATCGGGTGATTATTCATTTCAACAAGCCTTAAAAGAATTGGGTACAGGTTTATATGTCACCAGTGTGATGGGCCAAGGTATCAATACCGTTAATGGAGATTATTCACGTGGGGCATCGGGTTTTTGGGTAGAAAATGGCGAAATTCAATACCCTGTGAGCGAATTAACCGTCGCCAGTAATTTAAAAGATATGTATAAAAATTTAGTATTGGTTGCCAGTGACATTGATCAACGCTCAAAAATCCATACGGGTTCGTGGTTGATTGATGAGATGACGATTGCTGGTGGTTAGTCTTATTAATACACTTTTATTCAACATGCTTTTGATGAAATTAATGAAATTATTGCTGGTTTCGTATATTATATTGCTCTAACACTATTTAACGAAAAACAAACATATTCAGAGGGTACTAAGAGAATGATTAAAACTATATTAAAGCCAATTGTCATCGCACTAAGCACTGCAACACTTTGCTTGTCAGCAGGGAATGTTTTTGCGGGTGGGCCCACCTATAAAATGTCAATAAATGAGTTCTTTCGTGCTGGGAATTTAACTACCACTGATGAATGGATGGAGGTAGTACTACTTCAAGATCTAACAGCAGCACAGTTGAATACATATTTTGTAGGTGATTCTACTGGATCAACAGCTTCAAAATTTTCATCCTACCAATTTACCAATATGGAGAATATTGCACCAACATTTTGTGCGGGAACAATAATTACCGTTGGGGGTACTACTGGACCAGCGTCTGATATAACTTATGCTCCAGCCTCAAATGATTGGAATCTATCATTGCTAACTGCTAATGCAAATATTACCTCCACTACTGGTAGTGGTAATTTTGCGGGTAATGACGTGGTATACCTAGATACAGTTGCGACAGGTAATACGTTGAGTGCTGATGGATTCGCGATTAACTGGGATGGCACTCCAGGTGTATTTGGTACTAACGCTACTTTTAGTTTAACTGGAGCAAATAGACCAAACAATAACACAGGTGCATTCCTAAACGGATCAGTAATAAGCATACCAGTTGAAGCAAATTGGACTTCTGATACCGTGATTGGAAGCTTATCACCGGGTCTAGTTAATGGTGGCGCTAATTCGACATCGATTATTGCACTTCAAGCTGCGGCATTGGGAACAGTAACTATTGCAGATACTCCAACTAACAACGAAGGCAATGCTGGAAATACAGCCTTTACATTTACAGTGACTAGAACAGCAAGTTGTGTAGCTGCCAGTGTTGATTATGCTGTAACAGGAACAGGTGCAAACCCTGCCGATGCTGCTGATTTTGGTGGAGTTTTACCCTCTGGCACAGCAAATTTTGCATCGGGTGCTACAACAGCAACCATTACAATTAATGTCAGTGGTGATACTACAGTAGAAATGGATGAAACATTTTTAGTCACGCTATCAAATCCAGCTGGAGTGGCCTTGGGAGCAACAACAACTGATACTGGTACGATTACTAATGATGATGTAACCCCGCCTTTTTTAACTGCCATTAAATCAGTTTCAGGCAATTTAAGTCCCGGTGGTTTAATTGCGTATAATATTGTGATTTCCAATAGTGGAGGAATTCAAAATGATAACGGCACTGATGAAATGACGGATGTGTTACCTGCTTCATTGACTGTACAAAGTGTATCAGCTACATCAGGAGTTGCCACCAACGCTGGCAATACGGTTTCTTGGAATGGTTCTGTAGCATCTATGGGCACTGTCACAGTGACTATTAATGCAATGGTAGATACTGGTGCAGCAGGAAACATTGAAAATCAAGCTCAAGTATTTTTTGACAATGATAACAACGGCACCAACGAATCCACTGCATTGAGTAGTCCTCCAATGTCTATGGGTCCCGCTCCTACAGTATTCTTTATTCCCTTTCTGATTCCAAGTTTAAACATGTATGGATTAATGTTGTTGGCATTGATTATGTTGGGATTGGTCTCAAGAAGAAAATTAGGTTAATTAATTTTCTTAATAATTGAGTGAAAAGCCATGACCAGTTCATGGCTTTTTTTATGTCAGAGTATTTTTTACTAATCTTTGTTTTAGTGCTACAATAAAGTTTCTAAGAAATAATAGGACAACATCCATGAGCGAAAATTTAACATTAACAAAAACCACCATTGTTTTGCATTGGCTGGTTGGTCTTACCATTATCACTTTGATTGCTGTAGGTCTATACATGAGCGAATATGAAGTATGGGATTTGTATCCAATTCATAAGTCTATAGGCATGATTCTTTTTGTTTTCATTTTGTACAGGTTTATTCGCAGAATGAAAAGAGGTTGGCCGCAACCAGTTGGTCAATATAAGGGGTATGAAATCATTCTGTCTAAAGTCGTTCATTGGGTTTTAATCATTGGTACTATCCTGTTTCCAATTTCAGGTATGATTAGCTCAGGTGCGGGAGGACATGGCCTATCTATATTTGGTTTGGAGTTATTGGCCTCTAATTATGATGCCAGTGGTGAAGCCATTGCATTAAACAGCGCTCTTGCAGATTTGGGTCATGAAACCCATGAAATATTGGGTACAGTGATGATTGTGGTTATTTCCTTGCATATTTTGGCGGCGTTGAAACATCATTTTATTGATAAAGACAATACACTAAAAAGAATGCTCGGTAAATAAGGTGGAGTCAAATACATTGGTGCCTAGTGAAAGGGAGGATCAATTGTCATACATTCAGATTGTTTAGAATGTTGCTGAAAATATCCAATCTGAATTGCTTGCCAAATATGAGTCACTCATTACACACATCGAGTAATGTCAATATGTAAGTTAACTAAATTATTTTAGGGTTGATAGATAATTGTGACCACTGTCACAGTTTGTTACAATTGGCTCGATATAATGAACTCAGTTGTTTTGATTGTGGTTCCCCCATTCCCTATCCAATTTCCACAATCAAAGCCATTACGAGAAGGCCGCATTTAGATGCGGCCTTTTTACTTTCTAAGCCATCATCAATGTGCTAAAATCCGCATCCTTTAAAAGTTTCTGATTTCCAAAGGTTTTTAGCCATGCAAACTCAATCAAAAAACAAGTTTTCGATTATCGCTCTCGCGGTTCTTTTTTTGGCTCCAGTTATTGTTGCCATAGTGATGAACTCCAAGCTTATCGATTATTCTCCAGATTCTTTTAAGAACCGTGGAGATTTCATTAAACCACCGATAAAAATTACCGATAAAGAAAGTTTGAAACCCTATGAAGAGTTTTGGACTGTGGTCTACAGTCACACAGGAAATTGTGCAGATGAATGTTTAAAAATGTTGGATACACTTTATCGCATCAGATTGACCAAAGGCCATAAAATGAAACAGGTTAAATTGTTGGTATTACATCCTGAAGATAACAAGTTATCAATACCCAAGCAATACACTTCAATAGAACAGCAATCCTATTTTCAAACAGATGAAATAAATAAAGTACTCACAAACCTGTCCAATCAATCACTTGGTGGTGGAAAAGGCTTATATCTATTGGCGCCGGAAGGTTTCTTAATGATGTCCTATCCAAAAGACTTCGAACCTCAAGATGTTATTAAAGATTTGGGCTTATTGTTGCGAGCTAGGAAAAATAACGGTTAAACAGCAATTATTTGACCTGCTTTTAAAACAATAGATTCTCCGTCTTCTAGGGGTGCCCAATTTTCTTCATTTAATGGTACACTGGAAATCAACACCACACTCTGTGCTTGTTTCTTGGCCATTTGCAACCCTTTGATGTGAGTATCAAAGATGTCGATATCACACTCACGCTTTAATACATGTAAACCAGGAAGGATTGACTCCTGGCCGTGTTTGTCTTTGATTATTCTTTTGTCGCTGTAAATAAAAACATAGTCACTGTCCGAATAAATAAAATTGGCCAATCCCAAAGTTTGCATTTCGTTAGCAAATTCAATAAATACCTGTTGTCTTTGAGGCAGTTTGGGAATGGATTTTTTGCCCCAAATCTCTGCCATCTTGTGCATTAAATAACAAAAAGCCAGTTCGGAATCGGTATTTCCCATGGGTTGAAATCGGTTATTTCTGTATTTTGGGTCGTCAATAAAATTGTGTAAGTCACCGTTGTGGGAAAAGACATGTTGTCTTGCTGCCAATTCACGCGAAAAAGGTTGGGTGTTCCTGAAACTGACTTCTCCTTGAGTGGCATATCGAATATGTGACATAATTATCTGACTTTGTATGCTGTAATTCTTTACAAAATTTAAGCAGGCGCTGTTACTGGCTTGGCTGGCTTCTTTAATTATTCTGGCTGTATTTTTCTCATAATAGGCAATCCCCCATCCATGTCGATGATGATTGGTCAAGCCGCCATGTTTAGAAAACTCATCTAAAGAAAAAGACACTTCGGTTGGTGAAGAGCTAGATATGGCAAATAATTCACACATAAAACACCTATTTATTATTGAGATAAAGAAATAAAAAGCCCGATGCAGTAAAATCTATGGCCTTTATTAATCATTATACTGTTAAATTTAACCGACATGAAAAATTATTCAAAATTGGCTTGGTTTGGTGTGGCATTGGCCTTATTTGTAGTGGTGCTGGGTGCTTTTGTGCGTTTATCAGATGCAGGATTGGGCTGTCCCGACTGGCCGGGTTGTTATGGGCAAGCGGCATGGCCTACAGAAAGTCATGAAATTGCTCAAGCCAATGAGGCTTTTCCTGAGAGGTCGGTTGAACCACATAAGGCATGGAAAGAAATGGTGCACCGTTATTTTGCGGGAACACTGGGTTTAATTGTACTGGCTTTGTTTATTTGGGCATTTGTAAAGCGTGAAGAAGAGTCTTATACCTTGCCGTTGATTTTAGGTTTTGTCATTGTTTTTCAAGCAGCTCTGGGTATGTGGACGGTCACGTTGCAACTTAAACCTGTGATTGTAATGGGCCATTTAATGGGTGGCATGTTAACACTGTCATTGTTGTGTTGGTTGGCTTTGTCACATTCACAGGGCATCAAGCCGTATCGATACGGAGGCCACGTTAAGCAATGGATGATTGTTGTTGCCTTAATTTTGGTGGTGTTTCAGATTATGTTGGGTGGTTGGACCAGTTCCAATTATGCAGCCTTGGCTTGTACTGGATTTCCTTTGTGTAATGGCCAAGTGTGGCCTGAAATGAATTTTTCAGAAGCCTTTATCATGTGGCGAGGTTTGGGTGTGAACTATGAATTTGGTGTGTTGGATGCACCCAGTCGCATCGCCATCCAAATGACCCATAGAATTGGCTTTGTGGTTTTGAGCTTATATTTGCTTTGGTTATCTAGCCGTTTGATGAAAAACCGTGAATTGATGCCTCTTGGTATAGCTGTGTTAACACTATTGGTTGTTCAAGTGACTTTGGGCATCTCAAATGTCATGTTTAACTTGCCATTGGTTGTGGCCACAGCCCACAATGGTGTGGCGGCATTGTTATTATTATCAATAATTGTATTACTTTATAAAACCAGAAGGCCTGCATGAGCAATCAATCTAAATTTAATCAATATCTAGAATTAACCAAGCCCAAAGTAGTATTGCTTATTGTTTTTACCGCATTGGTTGGTATGTTGTTGTCTGTTGATGAAGGTTTGCCTCCAATGATGACTATGGTATATGGTTTAATAGGCATTGGATTTGCCGCCTCATCTGCTGCGGCTATTAATCATTGGGCAGATCAAAAGATTGATGCCATTATGTTGCGGACACAACATCGGCCTTTGCCACAAGGCGATTTAACCGATACAAATGTGATTGTTTTTGCCTTGTTATTGTGTGCTATTTCTATGGGTGTGTTGGTGTGGAAAATCAATGTGCTCACTGCTGTTCTGACCTTCTTTTCATTGATTGGTTATGCTTTCATTTATACCTTTTATTTGAAAAGAGTTACGCCACAAAATATTGTAATTGGTGGTGCGGCGGGTGCTGCTCCTCCTGTACTGGGTTGGACAGCAGTCACAGGCAACTTAACGGGCGATGCCTTGTTGTTATTTGCCATTATCTATTTATGGACACCACCCCATTTTTGGGCATTGGCGATCCACCGAGTTGAGGATTATTCAAAAGCCAAGATTCCCATGTTGCCTGTTACGCATGGCATCAAACATACATGGTTGCACATGGTTTATTACACCATCTTGCTGTTTGTTATTTCCCTGTTTCCTTATTTGGTTGGGATGAGTGGTTGGGTGTATTTAATCGGCGCTGTTGTTCTGGGTGCCAGATTTCTACAACTGGTATGGCAAATGCGCACATCAACTGATCCGATGTTGCCGTGGAAAGTTTTTAAATTTTCAATTTGGTACTTAATGATTCTATTTGCTGTTTTATTGATTGATCATTATTTACCTGTACATGATTTCAATCAGAAGGTTTTTCAAACGCCTTTATTGTGAGAAAGCATGAGTGAAAAATCTAATCTAACTTGCATAATCATAGCAGGACCCAATGGTTCTAGTAAGACAACTTTTCACTGGATTATTTGCCAAATATTGAAGGGTTTGACAATTTTATTAATGCAGATTTGATTGCTTCGGGGCTTTCTCCTTTATCGCCTGAAAAACATTTACTTACAGCCAGTAAATTATTTCTCAAAGAGATTAACCAAGCAGTTAAAAACAAAGAAAAATTTTCTTTTGAAACAACCTTATCTGGAAAATCCTATCTGAGATTTATAAAAAATTTAAAGCTATCTGGCTGGAAGGTGGAACTGATTTATCTGTTTTTGCCTTCAATAGAAATGTCTATCAGTCGAGTTGCCGAACGCGTGAAACATGGAGGCCATAATATTCCAAAAGAAACAATAATTCGTCGTTACCCTCGAAGTCTTGATAATTTGATCAATCATTATGCTAAACTATGTGATTCAACCATATGTATTGACAACTCCAATCAGAATCAAGAAATTATATTTACACAAAGCTTTGATAAAAGGATTGTCAAGAATGAAAACCTGTATCGGAATTTAATTAAAGGTATCAATTATGCCTAATGCAAAACAACTAGAAAAAAAGTCACATTTGATATTGTCATCACTCAAACTGAGTGTAGCAAAAGCACTGGATAAAAAAAAACGTCTGGGTCAATATGCTGTTATTTCAATAAATGGAAAAATAATCAAACTTTTCACACAAGAAGACAGCAGAAATATTGATTGATGCCCACATACATTTAGACGATGAACGCTTTGATGAAGACAGAGCAGAGTTAATTCGACAAGCAAAAACAGCAGGAATTAAACAATTTATCACACCAGCGGTTGCAGTTGATGGGTTTGCTAAACTTAAAAAACTTTCAGTGAAATATCCAAGCATAACTCCAAGCTATGGGCTACATCCTTATTTTATCGAGCAACACAAAGAAGATGATATCGAGTACCTTGATCTGTGGTTTTCGGCCAATCAATCTTGTGCAGTGGGCGAATGTGGTTTGGATTTTTTTCTCAAAGATTTGGATAAGAGCAAGCAACAATATTATTTTGCAGCCCAAATTGAATTGGCAAAAAAACACCAATTGCCTTTAATTCTCCATGCACGGGGTGCAGTTGATGCTGTTTTTAATTCACTTAAAAATGCAGATTATTTTAATGCCATGATTCATAGCTACAATGGCAGTATTGAACAAACCAAGCAGTTATTGGATAAAGGCATGAAGTTCAGTTTTGGTGGTGCCATTTGTAATCCCAAAGCGCACAAACTGCACAAACTGGTGAAATATTGTCCACTGGATTGCATTATGTTTGAAACCGATGCGCCCGATCAGAATCTTTATCCTGATTATAAGCTTAGAAATGAACCCGTTAATTTGGTCAGGATTGTTGACTTTTATGCTAGATTAACCAACCAAGGTTTTGAATGGGTGAAATCACAAAGTTCGATTACTTGTTTAGATTTTTTCAACTACAAAAAAAATTAAACGGATTTATTTGTCTAGAATAAAAATCACCAGCAAGATTTTCCTATAAGACTGTCGACTGTGTTAAATTTGATAGAAGGATCAATGGTTACGGTTTTAGCTTTTTAGAACAAGGATAATAATTAATATCACTAATGCAAATATCACTTTTTTGATAGTAAAGAAAGTTGGCTTGTTGAATTCAATGACGGTATCATTACTGTATATTGCAGGTCTTTTCATATTTTTCTAACCAATGTGTGACTAATAAAATGCTAACTTAATTGATTGTATTCTTAGGCTACATTAGGTGGCAACACATTTCAAATGATTAAAATTTAATCTAGATGGATGGTTGTTATCAAATGCTAAATGGTCGATTGTTAAAAGTTTAATCTAAAAGCAGCTATAGAAATTTGTGTAATCTATCTAAACAGTGGATTATAATCTCAGCTTTTATTTTCTATCCAAATAATGACTCAATCTAATAATGACAGGTTCGGCGGTGTAACACGCTTACATGGCAATGATGGTTTTGCCAAGTTGCAGAAAGCACATGTTTGTGTGGTTGGCGTGGGTGGTGTTGGGTCTTGGGTTTGTGAATCTTTGGCCCGTTGTGGAATCGGTGAAATCACCTTGATAGATGCCGATGATATTTGTGTGACCAATATTAATCGGCAAGTTCATGCCTTGACCGAAACCATTGGACAAGAAAAAGTGGCAGCCATGGCAAACCGCATCGAAAGTATCAATCCTGATTGCAAAGTCCACCAAGAAACCACTTTTTTCTTGAATCCACAGCTGAAAAATTGTTAACATCAAACTATGATTTTGTGGTGGATGCGATCGATAGTATAAAACACAAGAGTTTGCTGATTGCATTGTGCAAACAGAAAGACATTAATATGATTACCATAGGTGGAGCGGGCGGCAAGGTGAATATTGCCGATATACAGGTTAAAGACTTAGGCAGAAGTTACGATGACCGCTTATTGTGTAAGCTGCGCAAAGAGTTGCGCAATAAATATGGTTTTCCCCGGTTTAAAAACAAAAAATTCCATATCCCTTGTGTGTTTTCACCCGAAATGCCAGAACTGCCTTGGTGTGAAGTCGATGGAAAAGAGCAAAAAACCAGTCTGAAATTAGACTGCAATAATGGATTTGGCACAGACATGACTGTGGTCAGTATTTTTGGAATAACCGCCGCGCATTATGTTATTCAATGTATAATTGAAAAAGATTAATTGTCCTTTTTCAGAGTCGCTAAATAAACGCCCAGTAACACCATTGCCAATCCTAAAATATCCGAAATACTGATGGGGCGATCAAAGAAAATTACATCCCAAAGCATGGAAAGAGCGGGTTGTAATAACAATACCACACCCACAATGGAAGCAGGTAGGTTGGGCATGGATTGGGTGATCAGCACCCAACCGATGACTTGACAGACTATACCCAGTATTAATAATGAGAGTAGAGATTGAGCAGAAGGGATAGTGATGTTATAGCCAGAAAAAGTCAATTCAAGCAACAACAAACCCGCACACAACAATGACATGATTCCCAAATTGACAAAGGCAGTTAAGCTATTTTTACTGGATTGAATATGACGCAACGACAACATAAATCCAGTGTATGCCAAAGCGGTTAATAAACCATAAATCACGCCTGTTCGATATTGTGAACTTAAGTCAGACCAATTAATGCCCACCAACAAAAACAGTCCTGCGATGGTGATTAGCAACCCCATAATAAAGCCAAGTCCAATTCTTTCCTTAAAGAACAAATATCCAGCCAATGCCATAAAAAACACCTGAAAATTGCCCAGTACCGTTGCCAGACCAGGGCCAACATAGAAGATGCTGCGGTGCCAAAAAAATAAATCCAAAGCAAAGAAGAAGGCGGCCAGAAACAACCAAGAAAAATAACGCCATCCTCGCCACAAATCATAGCGTTTGACCAGACTCAGTAATAACAATAACGAGCCTCCAATAAACATCCGATAAAACCCAGAAACACTGGGAGCAACTTGGGCAATTTTTACCCACGCCGAAGAAGTACTGATAATCACCGCAGCAATCAATATCTTTAATACATTGGTAGAATAACTGGTCATGAATCAACCCCAGCCGTTATTCCCGCGAAGGCGGGAATCCATGTGAAAAAGAATATCGATGTGAGTCATTATCTAAGTTTTGCTGGTGTATTGATCAATGGTTTACAAAATTTTTGAATATCATCAGTAGAGTATTTGGTATGAATTCTTTTGTTCGATGCTGGTTGATATTGTAAAGAAGTTTTATCGCGATGGGCAATCTTTGGACGAATTGGTCGTGGTGAAAACCCACCGCCACAATTGGGACAGACATTGTGCAAAATATTATTAACACAATCTCTACAAAAGGTACATTCATAAGTGCAAATACAAGCATCTGTAGCATCGGGAAATAAATCTTTGTCGCAATATTCGCAGTTGGGGCGTATTTCAAGCATAGGAACTGTCTATCAAGTGAAATTAACAGTATAATTATCCCATCAATATTACACAAGCAATAAAACAGGTCTCAATATGAAAAAAATTACCGTTCTTGGCTCTGGGTTTGCGGCTCTTACCGCTGTAAAGAAATTAAGAAAATTAGACAAGGATTGTGAGGTCACCTTGGTTTCGGCAAAAGATGAATTTATCTACTTACCTAGTTTGATTTGGATTCCATCTGGCAGAAGAAAATCATCGGATTTAATCGTCCCGTTAAAAAACTTTATAAGCAAATACAGTGTTAATTTTCATGCAGGTCATGTTACGGGTCTGAAACAAGAAGGGAGAGTTGTATCAACAATCTTAAATGGTGTTGATTCTGAAGTTGAAAACGATGGCTTAATCATCGCAACAGGCGGACGATTTATCAAAAAGCTACCTGGAATTGAACATGCAATAACGCCATGTGAGGGAATACCCGCCGCTGAAAAAATTAGAGACAATATTAATACCATGAAATCAGGTACAATTGCCATTGGTTTTGCTTCCAATCCCAAAGAAAAGTCTGCCATGCGTGGTGGACCGATGTTTGAGTTCTTATTTGGATTAGATCAACAACTTCGAGAAGAAAAGCGCCGCGACAAATTTAAATTGGTTTTTTTCTGTCCTGCACCCAAACCAGGCATTCGCATGGGCGAAAAAGCAGTAGTAGGAATTTTATCTCGCATGAAAAAATTGGGCATCCAAACCCACTTAGGCCAGAAGATGAAAGGTTTTGAAGCCAATAAAGTGAAAACCGAGGGCGGAGATTTTGATGCAGATTTAATTCTATTTATGCCCGGAATGACAGGCAACAAATGGTTCAAAACATCCCAATTGCCACTGTCCGAAGGCGGTTTGTTAAAAGCCAACAAGCATTGCCAAGTCGATGGCTTGTCCAATGTCTATGTAGCAGGTGATTCAGGCAGTTTCCCTGGGCCAGGATGGATGCCCAAGCAAGCCCACATGGCTGATCTGCAAGCAGAAACGGCTGCTGAAAACCTAATAAATTCCTTAAATGATAAACCTGCTGAAGCAATATTCAAAGCCGAACTGATGTGCATAGTCGATAGCAACAACAAAGGTGTATTTACCCTAAGAACCGAAAGCCGTCAATTTGTATTGCCACCGATGCGTATTTTCCATTGGGCAAAAAGATTTTTTGAATGGTGGTATTTGCGGGGGCTTCGTTAAGGGGTTTTAAGGAACGCAGAGGTGCGCGGAGATTTATTTAATATTTGATTACCGTAAGGTGGGCTTGCCCACCATTTTGACATTATTTGTTTATCGAAATCACTAAAAAATTGTTGGTGGGTAAAACCCATCCTATGATATTAAACAGAAGAAAATGGTTTATTTCTTAATTAAAGATACTTTGGTAGCTTTTAAATATAAGCCACAATCCAATTGTTAAAAATAAAAGAATTATAAATTTAAATATTATTGGATGTGAAAAATTTGTAATTTTATTTTTGCCATAACTAATCTCACCTGTTGCAATCAATCCTATAGCAAATCCTATCCAGCCTAAACCAATAAAGGCAGAAGCTGAATTATATGTAACCTCTTCTGAAAAATAGCCAAGTATGTTTCCAGTAACCATTACAATAAATAATATTGGCATCATAATGAATGGAATACTGATGAGTATGCTTTTAGTTTTATTTGTTTTTTTATTCAATTTCAATTTCACAAAGGTATTTGAGGATTATATAACACAGTAAATTAGTTTCAATTGTTCAGTTAACCATAGGTGGGCTTGCTCACCATTTTAATACTGTTTAAGTATTGAATCTATTGAAAAACTGTTGGTGGGTAAAACCCACCCTACGATATGTTTTCCTCTGCGATACCACCGCGCATCTCTGCGTTCCTTAGCTCAAGCCAGGCAAAATCAACTAACTCAACAATCCCTTGATAACATCTGCATTAATAACGGCTTGCTTGGCGGTTTCTAAACGGTGCGCTCTAACAATGGTTTTTAGTCCTTTTAAAGCATCTTCGAAGTCATCATTGATGACAAGATAATCTGCCTCATAGTAGTGTGATATTTCGTTTAAGGATTTTTTCATGCGGGTATCGATGACTTCTGCTGAGTCTTGGCCACGAGTTTCTAGGCGTTCTCTTAGGGCATCAATGCTAGGAGGCAGTATAAAAATACTAATGGCATCAGCACGGCGTTTTTTAATGAGTTTGGCACCTTGCCAATCGATCTCAAGTACCACGTCGTGGCCTTCGTGAAGCATCTTGTCGACGGATTCTTGACTGGTACCGTAATGATTGCCAAATACTTCAGCGTATTCAAGGAAGTCGCCAGCAGTAATTTTCTGTTGAAATTTATCCTCTTCAATAAAATGATAGTGATAGCCATCAATTTCGCGCGGACGAATAGGGCGAGTAGTGGACGATATGGATAATTTTAAATGATTGGTGTCGCGCACAAGGGCATTAACCAGGCTGGTTTTGCCTGTACCTGATGGGGCGGATACAATAAAAAGCGTGCCTACTAATTTACCAATCATGTTAATTACTCTATATTTTGTATTTGTTCACGCATCTGTTCAATCGCTACTTTTAAATCGATGCTAGATTGCGAGGTCAGTATGGTAGCAGATTTTGAACCTATGGTGTTAGCTTCGCGGTGCAATTCTTGTATCAAAAAGTCCAATCGGCGGCCTACGGGTTCATCCAGTTCAATGACTCTTTGGATTTCTGTGATGTGCGTATTGAGCCTGTCTGTTTCTTCTATAATGTCAGCTTTTTGTAATTGCATGGCGAGTTCTTGTTCGAAGCGTTCTTCGTTGTGTTCGACATCAATTTCTGCCAGCTTTGCCAATAATCTCTCTTTTAAACTTTTTTGAATTTCAGGTATGTGTTGTTCTACCGTTGCTTTTATGGCTACTATTGTTGCTAACTTTTCCAATAACACTGTTTTTAATGATTCGCCTTCGCGAATACGGGCTTGTAATAATTTTTGAACCACTTGTTTGATCAAATCCAGGGTGGTTTGTTCAAGTTCTTGCGTGTCTTTGGGGGTTTGAATGACCAGTTGTGGCCATTTTAAAATGTCCATGGTATTTAAATCAGTATTTGTATCAGTAACTTTTTTAATTTCATTATTGCATTCCAGCAATTGTTGTAGCATGGGTAAGTTAATGCTTAATTCATTGATGTCAGCATCTGGATTGGGATAGTATTTGATAAAGACCTCAACTTTTCCACGGTTGATGTATTGGCTAAGTAGTTTTCTGATGTCGCCTTCTGATTTGCGCAAAAAATCGGGTTGTCTAATAGTGGTATCTAAAAATCGTTGATTGACCGAGCGCATCTCGCAGGTGAATCTTCCATTTGGGGTTTGTACATCGCCATTGGCGAATGCTGTCATGGATTTAAGCATTTAAATATTGTCATCCTTTTTAAGTGAAACACATTATACAAAAAACCCATGCAAAGGTACATGGGTTTCTATTATTGTAATGTTGAGAGGAAGGTGTTATTTTAGATATTCTTCTAGTTCCGTACTGCCACCAATGTGTTTTCCATCGATAAATATCTGCGGTACACCAGCGCTGCCAGCAATGGCTCGTGTAGAAATGTGTGTGGCATCTTTGCCAATAACAATTTCTTCATATGCAAGGCCTTTGGCATCTAACATTTCTTTGGATTTTTTGCAGAAAGGACATGAGCCCCTGCTGAAAATAGCGATTGAAGGTGGTGCTTTGGCATCGGAACTTATGTAGTTCAACATAGTATCGGCATCGGATACACCAAATGGGTCGCCAGGAGTTTCTTCTTCGATAAACATTTTTTCTATAACGCCGTCTTTAACCAGCATAGAATAACGCCAAGAGCGTTTTCCAAAACCCAATGCTTTTTTATCAACCAATAAACCCATGCCATCGGTGAACTCACCATTGCCATCGGGTAAAAGTTTGACCGCTTGAACATTTAAATCTTCTGCCCAAGCATTCATGACGAAGGTGTCATTGACACTGACACAGTAAATTTCATCAACACCATTTTCTTTGAAAGCTGGTGCCAATTGGTCATAACGTGGCAAATGTGATGATGAGCATGTAGGTGTAAATGCACCGGGCAATGAAAAGACCACTACTGTTTTGTTGGAAAATAATTCATCAGTGCTCCATTTTTCCCATTCGAAATTATGACGAACAGGGAATTCTACTTTAGGGACATTTTGTCCAGTTCTATCTTGCATTTTATTTCTCTATAAATTTGAATTGTGTGTATTATCTACTAAGTTTTGTTTTTTGTAAAATTGAATATTTAGAACACTGTGTTCCATAAAACAGAATGATAGTTGGGAGTCTAATTATAAATATTATTAGACTACTTGATTTCTGCCCATGTTTTTTGCTTGGTACAGAGATTTGTCTGCTGCCTCTATCCATTCTCTCAATATTGTTTGGTTTGTGTTGAGTTCGGCTATACCGATACTGACTGTACAATTGAGTTGATGGGCAGATTTTATTTGAATTTTATTTGTTTGATGACTAATTTGTATGGCCAAAGATTTGGCTTCTGAGTGATCCAGTGGCAGTGCTATGGCAAATTCATCTCCTCCAAATCTGCCGGCAATCGCTGTATTGGGTATGGAGTCTTTTATGACTTCGGTGATGGCAAGCAGTACGTCGTCTCCAATTGAATGGCCATATTTATCATTGATTTCTTTAAAGTAGTCTATGTCAATAAATAACATGGATGCAATAATTTCGTTTTTTTTGCACTGTTGCATTAAGTCAGTAGCTTTTTCTTGCCAGTATCTCCGAGTATAAAGAGTAGTTAATGAGTCTTGTTGACTCAGCTTGCTGAATTTGATGTTTTGAAACTGTACACGACGAACCAGCTGATAACTGCCCATGCTAACAACCAAGGTATGGATGATAAGTATCGGCAAACACGCCAATATGACCGGCATACTTGTGTTGGGGTGAAATGCAAAGCCTGTAAAGAACGAAAACAATATTGTACCAGCTAAAATAAAAGGCAATGAATACAACCAAAGATTTTTAATACCGCTGCCAACTTTATCAGCCAGAGTAATCGAGGGCAGTAAGACAGAAGGCAGCAGGTTGAAGTGCAACAGGGGAGCCCAACTGCCTGCGATAAAGGAATCAAAGATTAAATTATTGCGTTCTGTGATATAGGGCTGTTTGCTATTTTTAGCTACAATAAATGCGACATGTGGCCAAAGATAACAAACGAATATCCACCATAGCCACGAATATATTGGGGCGTTTATCTCTCTTAATACAACTGCTATGGGTAGCCCACCCAAAGCCATGCCCAAAATTCTAAATTTATAAACCCTTTGAGGCATTAGATTTGGATGACTGAGTTTTTTTGGTGTATTTGTATCTATTTTATGGACCTTTTTGTAATGAATTTATAATGGTATTATTGCATATTGGACAAATAAAATCTTTATAGGGTCATTTTGTAAAGATTTTAACTTCTAAAAAATATAAATTATATTCAGAGGTTCTGATAAATCCACTATAGTTTGACAACTTTTTACACTAAAATACTGTTTTTAATCTGAATTTGAATATGAAAAGACCAAGCCAAAGAGAGAACAATCAGCTGAGAGACATTAAAATCACCCGAAATTTTACCATTCATGCCGAAGGTTCAGTGCTTATTGAATGCGGAAATACCAAGGTTCTATGCAATGCTTCGGTTGAAGACAGAGTGCCTGCATGGTTGCGTGGCAAAGGTAAAGGTTGGGTAACAGCAGAATATGGCATGTTGCCACGCTCGACCAATTCTCGGATGCGTCGTGAAGCAAGTAGCGGCAAACAGGGAGGAAGGACCTTGGAAATTCAACGGTTAATTGCCCGTTCTTTGCGTGCAGTAGTTGATTTAAAGGCATTGGGCGAAAGAATTATTACCGTAGATTGTGATGTGATTCAAGCCGATGGTGGTACCAGAACCGCTTCAATTACCGGTGCTTATGTGGCATTGGTTGATGCGGTAAATAAAATGTTGGCCAATGGTACATTAAAAAAGAACCCTATTCATGGTGAAATTGCAGCAGTGTCTGTAGGCATTTATGAAGGAGAGCCTGTTTTAGATTTAGATTATCCCGAAGATTCTAACGCAGAAACGGATATGAATGTAGTGATGAATGGTGCGGGGCACTTTATTGAAGTACAAGGCACGGCAGAAGGGCATGCATTTAGACGCGATGAAATGAACCAAATGCTAGACTTAGCGGAACTTGGGGTGAATCAATTATTGAAAGCACAGCAAAAGGCGCTTGATGAGTAAAGTTGATGAATAAAGTTATCTTGGCTAGTGGAAATGTTGGGAAATTGCGTGAGTTGCAAGAAATTCTTATTGGTTTACCTTTCGAGCTTGTGCCACAACCGAAAACTGTTGAATACGAAGTGGAGGAAACAGGAACGACTTTTATAGAAAATGCCATTATCAAAGCGCGCCATGCCAGTGCGTTAAGTGGATTGCCTGTCATAGCCGATGATTCAGGTTTGGTGATTGAATCATTAAATGGTGAGCCAGGCATTAAAACAGCCCGATATGCAGGAGTAGGTTGTTCTCCACAAGACAATATGGACTTAATTTTAAAAAAACTTAAGCCTTTTGATGAAAAAGAACAACGCAAAGCCACCTTTGTTTGTGCATTGGTTTATATGCGTAATGCGGATGATCCATTGCCTGTTGTTGCCGTAGGGCAATGGCATGGAGCAATAACACGAGAAAAACATGGCGATGAGGGATTTGGTTATGATCCTGTGTTTTGGGACTTCGAACACAATATGACAGCCGCGCAAATGCCCAAAGACTTAAAAACCAAACTTTCTCACCGGGGTAAGGCTTGTAGAAAGTTAGAAAAAAAATTAAGTCGGTTATGGGACAAATAATCCCACCGCCATTGAGCCTTTACATTCACTTCCCTTGGTGTGTTAAGAAATGTCCTTATTGCGATTTTAATTCACATAAACTCAAAGGTGAGTTAAATGAAGAACAATACATTGATGCTTTGATTGCTGATTTGGAGCAAGATGTACCTTTGGTTTGGGGCCGGACGGTCAATTCAATCTTTATGGGAGGAGGTACGCCAAGTTTGTTTTCGGCTAAAAGTATAGAACGGCTGTTGAATGCGGTACGTGCTTTGTTGAATTGTAAGCCAGATATGGAGGTCACCATGGAAGTTAATCCTGGTACTGGTGAGTACGATAATTTTATTGGTTATAAAAAAGCAGGTGTCAACCGTTTATCAATAGGTGTTCAAAGTTTAAAAGATGAAAATTTAAAAGTTTTAGGGCGTATTCATTCCTCTGCACAAGCCATTGATGTTTATCACAAGGCAAGAGAAGCTGGATTTGATAATATCAATTTAGACATGATGTTTGCTTTACCTGATCAATCTATTGGAGAAGCCAAAGAAGATTTATTGAGTTTGATTGAATTAAATCCCAATCATATTTCTTATTATCAATTGACGATTGAAGCCAATACATTGTTCGCAGTCAAAACACCAAAAAACTTGCCCAACAATGAAAACCTAGAGGAAATGTATTTACAAGGCAACAAGCTGTTAGAAGAAAAAGGTTATCAACAGTACGAGGTTTCTGCTTATGGAAAAGAAAAACGATTTTGCCTACACAATATCAATTATTGGCAATTCGGTGATTATTTAGGAATAGGAGCAGGAGCTCATTCTAAAATTTCTTTTGGTGCCAGCAATGAAGTAAAAAGATATGTGAAATATAAATTGCCAAGAATTTATCAAACTGCAAATCAAGATTTCAGGCTGGAAACCAAGACATTAGGTCAGTCGGATTTGTTGTTTGAATACATGTTAAACGGTGTAAGATTAAAAAAATCGATTAATTTAAAGTCATTTGCTCAGTCTACAGGAATAGAACCACAGATATTGCTCGATAAATTGGAAGGTGCTGAGCGTTCAAAGTGGATTAAAGTCAACAAGAAAAGGATTGAATTAACTGATGCAGGCTATCTATTAAGCGATGAAATTGTTAAATTATTGTTATAAACAGCCTTTTTTTAAGTATATGTCAGCAGCAACTTATATATATATAGAATAATAAAACCTAAAATAAATTTAATTAATTCTTGCTTTTTCAATGCTTTAAGGGTTATTCTTACGACAAGTTCTTAAAAGAGATAGGGTAATATGCAAAACTGTGAGGTACAACACAAAAAATTATGCCTTTATTTGTTTTTATAGGAACCCTAAGTTTTTAAGTAAAAAATGAATTATTAATTATCTAATGTGAGAAGTTTGTGGGGTTGTTTTCAAATAATAAGTTACAGCTATTCGGGGTCGATGTTAGTTCTTCGGCTGTTAAGGTTGTTCAATTAAGTAAATCGGGCGATAAGTACAAGGTCGAGTATTATGGTGTCGATGCACTACCAGCAAATGCTGTTGTAGAAAAAAACATCACTGAAGTTGATCGTGTTTCTGCTGCAATCAGTAATGCTGTAAAACGTGCTGGCATTAAAAGAAAGAATGCGGCTATTGCGGTATCTGGGTCAGCAGTAATTACTAAGACTATTAATATGCCTTCAGATTTATCGGAAGATGAGCTTGAAGAGCAGTTGTCATTGGATGCTAATCAATATATTCCTTATCCTATTGAAGAAGTAAGTTTAGATTTCAATGTATTGGGGCCGGTGGAAAACAATCCAGAGATGTCACATGTTCTAATTGCATGTTCTCGATCCGAAAATGTAGACGTTTGTATTGAGGCGCTAGAAGGTGCAGGTTTGATAGCATCAATCATTGATGTTGAGTCATTTGCTATAGAAGCAACGTATCAACAAATGAAAGATGGTTTGGAATTATCGGATGATGAGATTGTTGCCCTGTTTGATATAGGAGCCACAACCACCACCTTACATGTTATGTACCAAGGACGCAGCATTTATACCAGAGACCAAACTTTTGGTGGGAAACAATTAACAGATGAAATAATGCAAAGATACGGATTATCTATGGCAGAAGCTGGATTGGCTAAAAGACAAGGTGGTTTGCCTGAGAGTTATGAAACGGAAGTATTACAAAGTTTCAACGATTCTTTAATCCAACAATTGAGTAGAGCTTTGCAATTTTTCTTTTCAGCCACTGAATTTAACAACGTGGATAAAATTGTGTTGGCGGGTGGAACAGCGTCAATAGAAGGGTTAGGTGAATTGACTGAAGAACAAATTGGGGTTCCTGTTCAAATCGCCAATCCAATTGACGGTTTTGAAACGGCGTCAAGAATAGATGATATAGCTATTAAAACAGATTCACCAGCATTGATGACTGTTATTGGCTTAGCAATGAGGACTTTCGATTAATGGTTAAGATTAATTTATTACCTTGGCGTGAAGAAAGACGCCAACAATTAACAAAAGAATTTTATATTTTGTTAGGGATAGGAGGAACCATTGCACTGGCTATTGTCGCAGCAGTTTTTTGGATGTACTCTCAAAACATTGAATTTCAACAAGCAAGAAATCAAAGAATCAAAAGTGAAATTGCTAAAGTAGAAAATGAGATTAAAGAGATTAAAGGCCTTGAGAAAAAAAGAAATGATTTACTGGCCCGTAAAAAAGTTATTGAAGAGTTACAAGCCAATCGCACACAAATGGTTCACCTCTTTGATGAAATGGTGAAAACCATTCCCAATGGAGTTTTCTTGCAAAACATAAAACAGAATGGAAATACGTTGCTATTTGAAGGTTATGCGCAATCCTATTCAAGAGTGGCTGGTTATATCCGTCAAATTGAAGCTTCACCGTGGTTTAAGGCTCCTGTAGATATTGAACACATTAATGCAGATGACACTTATGACACACATGAACAACAATTTAAGTTAAGTGTGAAATTAATCAACCCATTGACAAAGAACAACCAGAAGGACCAAGGGGAAGTCGAATGAATTTTATAGATGAGTTGCAAAATTTAGACTATTCTAATCCCGGTGGATTACCATCTTGGGTAAAATTGGCTGCGGTTATATCTTTGATGGTTGTAATTGGCGGAGTTGGCTATGGATTTCAAATCAAGGATCAAATAGTAAATCTAAAGAAAGAAGAGGCTACCGAAGAGTCAGAAAAATTAGTATTTAAAATCAAACAAAAAAAGGCTTCACAACTGCCAGCATATAAAGCACAACTTGAAGAAATGGAAGTAATATTGAATTCAATGTTAAAGCAATTGCCCAGTAAAAATGAAATGTCAGATTTAATTGTTGATGTTTCACAAACTGCGTTAGCCAGTGGCATAGACAGTCAGTTGTTTAGACCGGGGACTGAAGTTATTAAAGAGTTTTATGCCGAAAAGCCAATATCGTTACGAATGATAGGTACTTATCATGATTTTGGCAAATTTGTCAGTGGTGTGGCTTCGTTACCAAGAGTTGTAATCTTAACCATGCATGATATTTCTCTTAAACCGATTAATAATGGTAAAAGTGGCGTATTATTATTGGAAGGTACAGCTAGGACATACAGGTATTTAGATGATGATGAGCAAGCTGAAGTTGATAGTCAAAATGAGGCTGAGAAATAGAATGATGAAATTGACTAAATTTTTATACATATTCTCAATAGCATTAATGCTTGTATCTTGTAAAAAAGATATGACTGATTTGGATAAATACTTTGCAGATTCAAAATTAATTCCAGCTCAGCAAATTGAGCCATTGCCTGAAATCAATTCTCCTGAGATATTTGTCTATGAAGCTGATGATTTACGAGATCCTTTTTCAAATGACTTGCAACTTTTAGAAGATCAAATAAATGAAACAAGAAAGGTTGTAGAGGGTGAAGGGCCAGATTTAAATAGAAGAAAAGAAGCACTAGAAAATTATCCGCTAGATGGATTGTACATGGCAGGAACCTACCTTAAAGACAGTAGTTTTTGGGGTTTAATAGAAGATCCTGAAGGTGTTATTCACAGAGTTTCAATAGGTGAATATATGGGACAAAATTACGGTGAAATTGTAAGCATTGATGAGAGCCAAGTAGAAGTGTCTGAATGGATTTCTGATGGTTTAGGTGGATGGACTGAGAGAAAAGCAACTATTGCTTTACGAGAAGAATAATGAAAAAAAGTATAGCTAGAAGAACAATACATAATGAAAAAACAACGATTAATAAATGGCTTAGAACTATGATGAAATCACAACTTTATAAACAAAAAATATTTTCTAATATCATGTTTGCGTTAATTATGATGGGTTTGTCAACATCTGGACTTGCGCAGTTGAATTTAGAATCAGTGGATCACAAAAGAAAATCAAACGGAAGTGTGGAGTTTGTATTTAAGTTTGATGGCAACATTACTAAACCTAATGTATTCATGACTTCGAATCCAGCAAGGTTGGCCATTGATATGGATGGCGTTGTTAATAATTCTAATGTCAAATTGTTGTCGATTTCTCAAGGAAACACAAAAAGTATTCGCATTGTTTCAACCAATAAAAAAACACGTGCTGTAATAGATTTATTTCAACCAGCTCACCATGAGTTGGAAGTTGACGGGAATGAGTTGTTAGTTACCATTTTTGGCAGTGAGAATAAGTCGGAAAAATCTAATCTTATTGACAATAGATTTAGTATTGAGAATGTCGATTTTAGAAGAGGAGAGAAAGGTCAAGGGAAAATAATAATTACCTTTAATAAACCAGGCGCAATAGTTAATCTTAGAGAGGCAGCAAATAGCCTGAAACTAGAAATAAATGCCACAGATTTGCCTGAGGAATTAGATAATAAATTAGATGTTGTAGATTTTGCAACTCCTGTTTCATACATAGATGTTAAATCTAGAAATGGAAACGTTAAGATAGATGTCAGTGCAAATGGAAACTTTGAACATTTTACATACCAAACGGGTAGTCAATATGTTATTGAAGTTATGGAAATCAGCCAAGAAGTTCAAACTGCTGCTCAGTCTTTGGATACAGAAATTATATATGATGGTGATAAGGTGTCTTTTAACTTTCAAGACATTCCAGTTAGGTCGGTATTACAATTGATCGCTGATATATCAGAATTTAATATAGTTGTGTCAAGTTCTGTTGAGGGAAGTGTAACATTACGATTAAATGATGTGCCTTGGGATCAAGCCTTGGATGTTGTACTAGATAGTATGCAATTGGGTAAGCGTCAAAAAGGCAATGTTATTACAATTTCTCCAGCTTCAGAAATTGAAGCACGTAATAAAGCCGTACTTGAAGCTTTTAAAGACAAAGAAGAATTTGAGCCTTTAAAGACTATTTATATTCAAATCAACTATTCGAAAGCCGGAGAACTGGCTGCATTATTGTCTGGTGAAGGAGATGCCGGTTCTGGAGAAGATGGTGGGTTGTTAACTGATAGAGGGTCGGTTACTTTTGATGAAAGAACAAATACCTTGTTGGTAACAGATATTCCAAGTAAATTATTGGTAGTAGAAGATTTGGTTCGTCAATTGGATATTTCTGTAAGACAAGTGCAAATTGAGTCTAGAATAGTTGTAGCAACTGATAAATTTGGGGACGAACTGGGTGTAAGATTTGGTGTAAATGGATCACGAGAAGATAGTTATGGCAATATTATTAGTACTGGTGGATCTTTGACCGGCCTAGATCAATTGAATTCGGCAGCAATAAACAATAGGATAAATAGTGCAAGTGGGTCTGGTTTACCAAACTTTACACCTGGAACCAGGGGTTCACCAATTATAGGTCCGAGCTTGGGCGAAAGGTTGAATGTAAATTTACCTTCTGCGAGTTCTACTGCATCGAAATGGGCTTTCAGTGTTTTGGCGGCAGATTACTTGTTGGATTTAGAGTTGTCAGCTTTAGAAACAGAAGGCAGAGGGGAAGTGATATCGAAACCCAGAGTAATTGCAACTAATCAAACGAAGGCAGTAATAAAGCAAGGTGTTGAAATACCATTTCAAACAATATCAGGCGGTGGAGCAGGTGGTACTCAAACTATTACAACTACCTTTAAAGAAGCTGTATTATCATTAGAGGTGACTCCTTTGATTACGCCTGATGATAAAGTAGATTTAACGCTGAAAATCAATAAAGATTCTATCGGAGAGTTTGTTCCATCTTCTAATGGTGGCACTGTTCCTTCAATTGATACACGTTCGATTGAGACTCGTGTTTTAGTCAGCAATGGACAAACTATTGTGTTGGGTGGTATTTACGAAGAAGTCAAAAGAACAGATAGGTCAAAAGTGCCTGTATTGGGAGACATTCCTGGTCTAGGAGTTTTCTTCAGAAATAAAAGCATACAAAATGATAAAGCAGAGTTACTAATCTTTGTGACTCCAACAATAATAAAAGAGAGTTTATAAAGTGATATTAAATAATATTGAAGGTATGAATACAATGACAAAAAGAATATTAACATTTTTATTAATTGCAATGACTATAACTTTGACTTCGTGCGGCGGCGGCGGCGGTGGTGCTGCTGGTGGAAATATTGGTGGTAGTCAAGGTGATAGCCTTACAATTGTAGCCACGCCTGGCGTATTAAGTTTGCCCTCTAATACATTGGGTTATCCCATTTTTTCAGGGTCTCCTTTTGAAACTCAAGTTGATGTAAGGGTAACTTTTGGAAATGGACAAGGAGTTGCAACTGGAACTATTGTTCATATGCAAACTAACAATACAGCAGTTGCTGTAGTTGGAACGCCTGATGACCCTGCAACTGATGAAAACGAACGTATTATTGATTATGTGGGTGCAAACCAAGAAACAATTGGTTCAACCGCATCTTATTTTATTAGGTCAAATGGTGTAGGAACTGCAATATTTACGGTAAATGCAACCCATCCAACAAATGGGCGAAATTTTTCTACGACTTTCAACTTTACTGTGACAGAAGGCCCTGATCCAACAGTTCAACAATTAGAGGCCATTACTCCTCGAAACTCTTTACCTGTTAACAATCAAGCCATTGCTTACTTTAATGGAACACCATTCATGATGGAGGCCGATATTCAATTTAAAGATGTGTTTGGAAACCTAACCAATCCGGCGGTTGATGGTAATGGAGACTCGGCTGTGAGTGTATCAATTAGCCCAGCTAGCCTTTTATACTTTACTACAAATGATGATCCCGCAACAGGAAACATTGATGAGTTTATAGCTCCTGAATTGACTCAGGGCTCAATATTGATGAACTCTGGACATGGTAATTTGTTTTTGTGGTCAAAAAACATTCCTGGAACAGCAACAGTTACCTTGAGTGCCGTTGAAGCTGGTTCAGGATTTGCATTG
Source organism: Gammaproteobacteria bacterium (assembly GCA_024280395.1). GTDB lineage: Bacteria > Pseudomonadota > Gammaproteobacteria > Xanthomonadales > Marinicellaceae > NORP309. The sequence goes on from JAJRQG010000033.1 coordinate 40,193, forward strand.
TCGACATCTTTCAATATTGATGTTGTTGATGACGGATCGAATCCAGGCCAACCCTCTTCTATTGTACTAACCAACAATGGATCGGCCTTGTACGTAAATGGTTCAGGTGGGTCCACCAGTCAAAATTTAAATATTACCGTAAATAGTGGAAGCCTGCCAGTATTGGATCCCCAAGTAAACAACGTTAAACTGTCTTTGATTACAGATGGTGCCAACAGTGGTGAGAAACTAACGGGTACCAACGTATCAGGATCGTCTGTTCAAGGGTCAAATGTTAATATTGCAACAGTAAACGGCATTGCAAATATTTTGGTGAACAGTGGAACCAATCCAAACACTATTATTGTGACTGCGACAGTAGATCGCGCTGATAACAATGTTGACAATGGTATTCAAGATGGAATTACATCTACCAGAAGTTACATTGTGAGTGATGGTGTTTTGTGGGCATTGGAGTTGACTAGTCCTGCATTGGATGCATTGACTGTCAATGCAGAAACAGGAACTGATGGAACCATTGATTTTCAAGATGGGACGTACAGTCTAGTAATAAGTGCCATTGCTACGGACAAAGGTGGCAACCCAGCACTTCCTCAAACCTTGCAATTTGGCATGATAAACAGCCCAATAACAGGGTACCCAAATAATGGCCCTGGTAGTTTTGTAATCTCTGGTGTTGATGGTAACCCACAAGAAGGGGGTAAAACATTTACCTCGACTAGTGGTGCTTTCTTAACAGCAGCTGGTGGTGCACAACCGAATGATATATTGGTGGTCTTTGGTGAAGAATCATTGGGCAATGAAGATCTTGAAAGTGCAGTAACAGTAGCATCAGTGTCTTCTCAAACTAGTTTATCAATCGTTGAAAAATTCAATCGCAATGATGAAACAGGAACTATTAACAATGATTTTGGAATATTGCCTTATGCTATAGGTCGTGCAATTGATGGAAATATAACAGCAACAGCCGTTATTAATGAAAATGGTGTAGCTACAACTAGATTAAACTACCCTGTATCACAGTTAGGAAGATTGGCTGCAGTTTTTGTTAAAGGTCAAGGTTCAGTGAGTAATGGTGTGATTAGGACGGTAACTGATGTTGAAGTAACTGCATTTCCGGGCGTAGAAGGATTTAATGATCAATCTAGTACGCTGACAGTATCTCCAAATATTATCCCCGGTAATATTAATAATATAGGGTTTACAGTTTGTGTAGCTGATTCTGCCAGAAACCCATTGCCTGGAAGATCAGTTTCTTTCTCTTATGTTGGAGGTAATGGACAAGGAATAATTGATGGTCAAACAGGTTCTGGTGTTATGACACAAAAAACAGGGACTGATGGCTGCTCATTTGGAATTGTTTCAACAAATGGATTGATTCCTGGTTCTAGTTCAGGCGATACTGGTTTTAACTTTTTCGCAGGAACCGTAACATGTGATTTAGGTAATTCATCTGGAACAACATGTATGGAAGTAGTTCCACCATCAAATGGTGTGTTGAATGCCAATCCTTCATCTTTCATAGGACGGGGAACAGTTGCCATTACTTTGACTTTGTATGATGGAGCGGGTCAACCAATTTCTGGAGCATCAATTTCTGGAACTTGCGATCAAGTTAACGGAGGTTCTCTTAATATTGTTTCGGGGCCTACTGTTACAAATGCGAGTGGTCAATCAAGTGCCAATGTTTCTGTTTCACTTGATGGAATAGGTGCAGCCTTGAATGGATCATGTACATTTGCAACAGCTAGTGGTGACCCTACTGTCGATGTTCATTTTACAGGCGGAGATGCATGTGCTTTAGGAGGCGGTGTGCTTCCAAGCCCTGTTCCTCCAGTAGGATCTTGTCCTCCTTAGTTTTGAGTTATAAATTAAAAAAATGCAAACTTGTTAGTTTGCATTTTTTTTGTCTTAAATTTGGGGTTAAGATTTTAAAATGCTAATATCTTAAGTATGAATTACCCAACTATTAAGCAACTGAAATATTTTATCGCATTGGCTGAACACAGCCACTTTGGAAAGGCTGCTGAGTCTTGCTTTGTTTCACAATCAGCATTTTCTGTTGCCATTAAAGAATTGGAAAATATTTTAAATGGTCGATTAGTTGATAGGACAAATAAATCTGTAACTATCACAAATCTTGGTAAGGATGTTTATCAACAAACAATAATTGTGTTTAAAGAATTGTCAAACTTAATAGATATAACAGAGGGAAGTAAATCACCCTTTTCAGGTAAATTGGCACTTGGAATCATTCCAACCATCGCTCCATTTCTTCTGCCATTGTTTGTTTCAGGATTACAAGAGAAATACAGGCAACTTGAATTGTATCTGCATGAAGACATGACATTGCTTTTATATGACAAGTTAATGAAAGGGGACTTAGATGTAATACTTGTTGCCTTGCCTTACGCACTAAAAAATATTGAGAAAGAAATTCTCTTTCGAGACAATTTTCATTTGGCATACCAAAAAGATAGCAAGTGGATAAGAAAGAAAGGTGGAAAATTTACTCCCAACAATGAAAGTGTTTTATTGTTGGAAGATGGTCATTGTATGAGAGAGCATGCTTTGAGCGCTTGTAAGATAAAAAGTTACGATGCAATAAGTAGGTATTCTGCTAGCAGCATTTTAACATTAGTTGAAATGGTAAAAAGCGATATTGGTGTCACTTACTTGCCTGAGATTTCATTGACTTCTCATTTAATCAAACAATCAGGTCTAGATATTCAAGCATTGGAAAAAGATAGTTATAGAGAGATTGGTTTGGTTTGGCGAAAAGGCAGTTTGAAAGCTGATGAATTTCATCTTCTTGGTAAATTTATAAAAAATTGTATTTTATAAATGTTAGGAGAATTTCTATCTCTCTTGTGTGCGGTTCTTTGGGCCTTCGCTGTTATATATTATAAAAAAGCGGGAGATCATTTCAATGCCTATGAAATGAATTTGTTTAAATCAGCATTCGTATTAGTACTAATGATTCCTACCGTAATATTCACAAGTGGTTTCGATGTGCCGCAATTTTCTATTGGTGAATTGTCAATAGTATTGCTAAGTGGTTTCGTCGGAATAATGCTAGCTGATATGTTTTATTTAAGGGCATTACAATTAATAGGAGCCAGTTTAACAGGAATAACTGGTAGTTTGTATAGCCCTTTTGTTGTGGGGTTATCCTTGCTGTTTTTAGGAGAATATTTGCAGTTTTGGCAATATATAGGAATGGTGTTGGTCCTCATGGGTGTAGTTCTTGTTGGATATAGAAGAAAATCAAATGTCATTGAACACCCTCCTGTTAGAGGATTCGTTTATGCTACTTTAGCGGTGTTTTTTACTGCTTTAGGAATAGTTATTATTAAGCCAATTAGCCAAGAGCAACCATTCTTTTGGATTATATTGATAAGATCATTTGGCGGTTTCATTACAATGATGTTGTATGGAATAATACTAAAAAAATCATTGTCTATATTGCATGTGATAAAAGCAAAAGGTGGGAATTGGTTAATTTTAGGGACATTTATTGGTCAATATATTTCAATGATGGTTTGGGTGGCTGGATATAAATATACTTCTGCTTCGGTCGCATCTATTTTAAATGAAACAGCATCAATTTTCATATTAATTTTGTCTTGGTTGATGTTGGGGGAACACCTAACAAAAAGAAAAATAGTAGGGGTGTTAATTACCATTACAGGGGTGGTGATGGTATTGATGCTTAACAATCAATAAACAAATGAATAGCATTTAAATTAGTGTTCAATAATTTCTGACAATTCAGATTTATCTAAGATTGTTAGAATATGCTTACTGTATTTAACCACTTCTTGTTTTTGTAATTTTTTAAAAATTCTACTTAATGTTTCTTCAGCCATACCTAAATAACTGGCTATGTCTCTTTGTGAAATTGGTAAGAAAAACTCTTCATCTGAATACCCTCTGGCTTTAAACCTTCTTGAGATGTTTTTGATAAATAATGCCAATTTTGCCTTACTGCCAAGATCTAAATGGTTCTTTTTACAATTAAAAATTTCTTTGCTCATAACTTTTAATAAGTTTCTCTGGATAACAGGATAATCTTCGGCAATATCAAGTAATCCATTGTACGGTATTTTACAAAAAGAGCTCATGGCTAGAGCTGTCGAAGTTGATTGGTAAACATTAGAGTGTATGCCATCTAAGCCCATAATCTCTCCAGGCAGGTGAAAACTAATGATTCTTTCTTTGCCACTTTCATCTACTACAGTTGTTTTAAACATTCCTGAGTGAACAACAAACAGAGATGTAAATGCTTCACCTAAAGTAAATACAGTTTGATTTTTATTGGTGATTTTAGATGAAGTGATAACAGATTCAAGTTCTGCTAATTCATCATCGTTTAATCCTGAAGGTAAACACAGTGAATTAACAGCACATTTTTGACAACGAGACTTTGTATTCAACAATTTTTTATTAAAATGTGCGATTTGTTGTTGCTCTGAATTTAACAAATGATGCCTCTTAGTGTTGTAAATAATACAATTATCACATAAATAGCATCAAAATCATTAAATATCTCAATAAAATATTCGAAAATCTTAAAAGTTGACCAATATCAATTTCCTTATATTAGCAAATGCTTATAATGGACGTTTGAACTATTCAAATGAGGGTAATAAATGAAAACTAACTTTAATGACGAAATTGTCAAAAAGTTTGCCATAGCAACCGTTTTATGGGGAATTGTTGGCATGCTAGTTGGCGTATTCATCGCTGCAGAAATGGCTTGGCCGCTATTAAATATGGACGTTCCTTGGTTAACTTTTAGTCGATTAAGACCACTTCATACGAATGCAGTAATCTTTGCTTTTGGTGGAAATGCCCTGATTGGTACATCTCTGTATGTGGCGTACCGCACCTGTAAAGCCGATTTATATATGCCGAAATTGGCCAGTTTTGTATTTTGGGGTTATCAATTAGTTATACTGTTGGCAGTGTTAACTTTGCCATTTGGATATACACAATCTAGGGAATATGCTGAGTTGATTTGGCCAATTGATATATTGTTGACTGTCGTTTGGGTATCCTATGCTGTAGTGTTCTTTGGAACATTAACTAAGCGCAAAGAAAAGCATATCTTCGTAGCCAATTGGTTTTATGCGGCATTTATTATTACCATAGCTTTATTGCATATCGTTAACAACTTACAAATCCCAGTTAACTGGCATTTATCCTACTCTATTTATCCAGGTGCAGTTGATGCCATAGTTCAATGGTGGTATGGACACAATGCGGTAGGGTTCTTCTTAACAGCTGGCTTCTTGGGAATGATGTATTACTTTATTCCATTGCAAGCTGGCCGTCCTGTTTATTCATATAGATTATCCATCGTTCATTTTTGGGCTTTGATTTCTTCTTATATGTGGGCAGGTCCTCATCATTTGCATTACACTTCATTGCCTGATTGGACCCAATCTTTGGGCATGGTATTTTCATTGATTTTATTGGCACCGTCTTGGGGTGGTATGATTAATGGCATCATGACACTATCTGGGGCATGGCATAAATTGCGTGATGATCCAATCATTAAATTCTTAATTGTTTCCTTATCTTTCTATGGCATGTCCACGTTCGAAGGACCCATGATGGCCATTAAGACAGTTAATGCATTGTCTCATTATACCGATTGGACAATTGGTCATGTACATTCTGGTGCTCTTGGTTGGGTAGCTTTGATTACGATTGGTTCACTGTATGTGTTGATTCCAAGGTTGTGGAACAAAAAGGCCATGTATTCTACTAAACTCATTAATACTCACTTTTGGATAGCGACTTTGGGTATTGTTTTGTATATCGCATCCATGTGGATTGCTGGGGTTATGCAAGGTTTGATGTGGCGTGATATCAATGCTGATGGTACTGTTGTATATTCCTTTGCTGAAACTGTAAAAGCAACCTACCCATACTACATAGCACGTTTCTTGGGTGGTACATTGTTTTTAGCAGGTATGTGTATTATGTTGTATAACTTTATTATGACAGTTAAATCAAGAGGCGATGCAGTCGCACTTGATAAACTAGAAGGAGCAGTAGCATGAGCAAACATGAGAAAATAGAAAAAAATATTGGCCTTATGGGCGTCTTGATTGCAATTGTTGTCAGTATGGGTGGTTTGGTAGAAATTGTTCCATTGATGTATCAGACTAGTGTGATTGAACCGCACCCAAATTTAAAGCCGTATACTGCCATGGAGCTGGCTGGGCGAGATATTTATATCGCTGAAGGCTGCTATAATTGTCATTCCCAACAAATTCGTCCATTTGTAGACGAAACATTAAGATATGGCCATTATTCACAAGCCAATGAATTTGTTTACGATAGACCTTTTCAGTGGGGTTCGAAAAGAACAGGACCTGATTTACATCGTGTAGGTGGAAAATATTCCAATGAATGGCATGAATATCATTTAATGGATCCACGTTCAGTTGTACCGGAGTCTAATATGCCAGGGTATCCTTGGCTTGCAGAAGATATGGTCGATGCTGAACAAACCGCTGCTGGCATGAAGGTGCTGTACGAGTGGTTTGACCACCCATATACCCAAGAGCAGCTGGACAATGCGCAAGCTGATGTGGATGGTAAAACAAAAATGGAAGCTCTAATTGCCTATTTACAAGTACTGGGAACTGCAATTCCAAGGAGCTACAAATGATCAGTGGACTTTTTATAATTGTAATGATGATTGCCTTTTTTGGTATTATTTTTTGGGCTTATAGTGATAAGCAGAAGGCCAATTTTGAGTACATGTCTAACTTGCCGTTAGATGATAACACTGAAACTGGCGCAACTAACAAAACTAAAGGTGACGAAAATGGTAATGACTAGCGGTTGGAGTATTTTTATAATTATCATAGTGGTTGCTCATATCATTGGGTATTCTTATCTATTGTGGTCAACATCAAAAATGAAAGCCAAAGACTACAAAGAAGGTGAAACAACGGGCCATGAATGGGATGGCATCCAAGAGTACAATAATCCACTTCCCAGATGGTGGTTGTACATGTTTATCCTGACTATTATTTTTGCTATCGGATATTTGGTGTTATATCCAGGTATGGGTAATTACAAGGGAACTTTGGGTTGGACGCAAGAAAATGAATGGGCCAAAGAAAACCAAGATGTTTTAGCCAAGCGTGCAGAATTGTTCAGTACCTTTATTGATAAGCCTATTCCTGAAATGATTAAAGATGAAAAAGCCATAGCTATTGGTGAACGCTTGTTCGCCAATCACTGTAGTACTTGTCATGGATCGGATGCTCAAGGCGCTGTTGGGTTTCCCAACTTAACAGATGATGACTGGTTATATGGTAGTCAGCCCGATACTTTGGTTCAAACCATTACTAATGGTCGCAATGGCGTGATGCCTGCTTGGGGTGCTGCATTGGGAGATGAAGGTGTTAAGCAAGTTGCAGCTTATGTTCGAGAATTTAGTGAGCAAGGTCAAGATGAGAAATTAGTGGCTGAAGGCCAAAAGAAATTTGCCATGTTCTGTGTAGCTTGTCATGGAGCCGATGCCAAAGGCAATCATATGTTGGGTGCACCTAATCTAACGGACACTACGTGGTTACACTCATTTGATTCAGGTTTAGTTGAAACCATTTTGATAGAAGGTATTTCAGGAAAAATGCCTGCTCATGGTGAGTTGTTAGATGAGGGCAGTATTAAGGTTTTGGCAGCTTATGTCTATTCTTTAACCCATGAATAATAGTATCCACGATATAAACTTCAATCAAAGACAGCTCAAGCGGATATTTTATAGACGCTTGGCTGTTGTTGTTTGGGTGTCGTTTTTAGTAGCTGCGATACAGACAATGGGTTTTTTTGCAGCTTTTGATCCGGTTTTAATGGGCCAACTGGCGACCTTTAGCGTAAATCTGACAGCATTAGAAGGTTATGCTTTTGGTTTTTGTTTTTTCTGGATTTTCAATTTAATTACGGCAGTTTTGGTGGGTTTAGTTATGGTTCTACCGCGTACAAAATTGGCCCAAAGAACGCGTCAGAAACAAGATTAGAATTACACCTCTATCTTAAAAGAGAAACAAAATGAGCGATGACCAACAACCGCTAGAGATTCAACTTTACGAAAAAAGGAAAAAAATACACCCAAGAAATGTTAAGGGGTTTTTCCAAACGTTAAGAAAGCTATCATTGTATTTGCTATTGGGTATATTTTACTTATTGCCTTGGTTAAATTTTGATGGGCATCAAGCAGTGCTGTTTGACCTACCGGAAAGAAAATTCCATATCTTTGCCGTCACATTTTGGCCGCAAGATTTTATCTTTTTATCGTGGGCATTAATTATTGCTGCGTTCACTTTGTTTTTTGTCACAGCATTGGCTGGGCGTGTTTGGTGTGGATTTGCCTGCCCGCAAACGGTTTGGACAGAACTGTTTGTTAGAATAGAATATTGGTTGGAAGGGGATAGGAATAAAAGAATAAAATTAGACAAAGCCCCTTGGAATTTTGCGAAAATTAAGACACGTGGTCTAAAAATACTGTTGTGGGCGGCTTTGTCCTTATGGACAGGTTTTACCTTTGTGGGATTTTTCTCGCCCATTAGAGAGTTATTGTTCTACGTATGGGAATGGACTTTGGGTCCGTGGGAAACCTTTTGGATATTTTTTTATGCATTAGCAACCTATGGGAACGCTGGATTTTTGCGTGAGCAAGTGTGTATGCACATGTGTCCATATGCCCGTTTTCAAAGTGCCATGTTTGATAGGGATACTTTAGTTATTTCCTATGATGTAGAACGTGGAGAACCCCGTGTCGGAGGAAAGAAAAATCGAGCAGAAGTTGAGAACCCAGGAGATTGTATTGAATGCCAAGCCTGTGTCCAAGTGTGCCCAACTGGTATCGACATTCGAGATGGTTTGCAATACGAGTGTATAGCTTGTGCTGCTTGTATTGATGCTTGTGATGATGTAATGATTAGGATTGGTAAAGAGCCAGGTTTGATTAAATACACGACAGAAAATCAATTAGAAGGCAAAACGACAAAAATATTTAGACCAAGAATTATTCTTTATATGGTTGCCCTTAGTATTTTTATTGGTTTATTTTCTTATACTTTATTGAACCGCAAAGATATTGCGGTTGATGTATTAAGAGATAGAAATAGTTTCTATCGCCAAGTAGACAGTAAGACCATTGAGAATGTTTATAAATTAAAAATCATGAATAAAGGAAAATCGACCCAGCAATATACAATCACGGCCAAAGGGTTTGGGAAAATTTTAGAAGTTATTATTGATGATAAATTCAAACAACGTGCATCCTTGTCAGGTGAGGTGCTAAACTTACCCATCAAAGTAAGAGCAGCAAAAAGTGATGTTAAACACCGTATACAAAACATAGAACTGACCATTAAAGTGGTTGGTGAAAATGGTGCTACTATAATTGAGGAGACCAAGTATTTTGGACCAAAAAAATAAATCACCTATAAATAAACCTTGGTATAAATATCCAATGGTTTGGTTCGTTATTGGTTTGCCGTTAATTGCAGTTGTGGCATCCATTGCAACGCTTGTTATTGCTGTGAAACACTCTCCAGTAGTGCTTGAGCACAATGTGTCATATCAATCAGAAGAAAAACAAAGCCAAGACCAATAATGTCTAAACAGTGTTTTCATTGTCATGAGGACATTGCCAAAGGCGTTAATATTCTGGCACAAATAGATGGCAGCCAACAACCCATGTGTTGCCATGGTTGCAAGTGCGTGGCCGAATTTATCAATGAACAAGGCTACTGTGAATTCTATGATTATCGAGGAGAAGCAAAACCCCAAAGTCAAGCCAAATTAGCCGATAAGAAATGGCAATCTTATGATGAATCATCAGTTCTTAAATCTCTTACTCAGTCTGATTCGAATAATACGTTTACTGTAAGAATAAGACTAGAAGGTATTTATTGTAGTGCTTGTGGTTGGTTAATAGATAAACATTTACGCGGTTTGCAGGGCATAACCGATGTTAAACTCAATACCATCAGTAAGATTATTAAAGTTGAATTTGATTTAACACAGATAAAATTGAGCCAAATTTTGGCCGCCATCAATGATTTGGGTTATCAACCTATTGTTAATGCTAGCAAAGACAACCAACAAGAAGAAAGCACGGAAAGAAAAAGTGCTTTAAAACGTTTGATGGTTGCTGGATTTGGCATGATGTTTATTATGACTTTGTCGGTTCCGCTGTACAGTGGCGAGTCTCAAGGCATGGATCCCAATATTCAACGTTTCTTCTTGCTGGTTAGTCTATTGGTTGCCACAGCTGTCTATTTTTATTCGGGCAGAACTTTTTTGAGAAATGCTTTTCGGGATTTAAGCAACAAACACTTGGGTATGGATGTGCCAGTGGCTCTTTCAATCTCATTGGCCTATGTTGCCAGTACTTGGAATGTGCTTTCAAAAAACGGAGAAACTACTTATTTTGACTCCATGGTGATGTTTGTATTCTTTCTATTGGCAGGTCGATATGTAGAAATGACCGTGCGGCACCGCGGCATGAGTGCCAATGACGCATTGGGCAATATGATTCCAACAAGTGTCACTTTGATTAAGGGTGACCAAGAAACAACCATTCCATATGACAGAATTGTAAAAGGTGATATTCTAAGAATCAAAGAAGGAGAGGTTGTTGCAACCGATGGGAAATTACTCAAAGGAAACATCCAAGTTGATGAATCCTTGATTACAGGTGAATCCCAATTGGTGGCAAAAAGTCCTGATGATACCATTATAGCAGGCAGTGCTGTTGTCAGTGGAACTGCGCAAATACAGTCCACAGCCATAGGCGATGACACCGTATTGGCCAATTTATCTCAGTTGCTTGAAAACGCACAGCTTCAAAAGCCCAAGACATTGCAGTTAGTTGATACAGTCGCCAGTTGGTTTGTTGCAATTGTGTTGTTCTTGGCTGCCATAACAGCGGTATATTATTCGATTACCCAACCCGATAAAGCCATGATAACAGTCTTAGCTGTATTGGTAGCCACTTGCCCATGTGCATTATCTTTGGCAACTCCAGCTGCGTTAACTGCTGCCAGCGTTAGTTTAATGAAAAATGGTGTATTGGTGAATAATCTTGATGCAATTACTTCAATCAATAAGATAAAAAATTGGTTCTTCGATAAAACAGGCACATTAACAGAGCCATCAATGTCAGTGTTAAAAACAACTTTATTGGCAAATATCACAGAACAACAAGCACTGCGCACAATGGCAGCATTAGAACACAATAGCTCTCATCCGATTGCATCAGCTTTTAATATTTATTACGATGAAAAGATGACAATATCAGATTTTCAACAGAAAACAAATTCAGGAATTGCAGTCAATATTGGCAAAGATCAATACAAAGCCGGAACACAACAATGGTGTGATAAACATTCAGAATTTCAAATAGAATCGGAACATATACTAATTTTTTTGAGTCAGAACAATCAATTACAAGCAGTATTTGAATTGGAAAACAA
>JAJRQG010000034.1 GCA_024280395.1 Gammaproteobacteria bacterium
ATGAACTGGAAGAAATAGATTTAGACAGTGCCGAGGCCATTGATTTAATTTATTTTGCCGCATTGCCACAAACCAAAGCAGCAGAATACTTGTCTGTATCATTGGCGACCTTAAAACGTAACTTGAAATTTGGTCGGGCTTTTATCAGCGAATATATTCACGATTTAGGAATCGTCTAGTAATGTATAACAATAATGAATAAAAAAGAAATAGGTCAACAAGTCAAAACCTTATTTGATTTATGTGTGGATGTGACTCCTGAAAAGCAATCGACAATCATTGAAGAAAGCCACTATTCAGATGTTGTCAAAAAACGCGTGATAAATTTACTCAAGCATCAACTAAATGGTGATTCACATTTAACCCAAAGTATTGTCGAGACTGCTAAACATGGGTTGGGAATTTCCTCAGTAAAAATCGGAGATGTTATTGAACAATACCGTTTATTGAGACCCATAGGTAAAGGCGGGCAGGGCGAAGTCTGGTTGGCACAACGCGATGATGGAGAATTTAGCCATCAAGTTGCGATTAAATTCATCAAGTTATCGCACAATGAAAAAGAATTGCAACGCTTTCAAACTGAACGGGAGCTATTGGCATCATTGCAACATGCCAATATTGCTGGTTTAATTGGTGGTGGTAAATTTCAAGATCGGTTGTATATGATAATGGAATGGGTTGATGGTATTCCATTGATTGATTTCTTAAAGCAACAATCATTGAATTTAAACCAAACCTTGAAATTGTTTTTGCAGATATGCTTACCTGTTGGTCATGCCCATGCACAAGGAATTATCCATCGCGATATAAAGCCTTCAAATATTATGGTGACCAAAGATGGAATAGTTAAACTGTTGGATTTTGGAATTGCTAAAACCATAGATGCAGATGTGACCCAAACACAAAGCGATGCGATGATGACACTGGCCTATTCAAGCCCTGAACAAATCAATGGACGGGCGGTTTCAACGGCTACCGATGTGTATGCATTGGGTTTGATTTTGTACGAATTACTCACCAATCATCGGGCACAAAATCAGACAACTGAATCAGCAGCAGATTATATTCGCATTATCTCTGAAGTCACGCCCATAAAACCCAGTATGGCTGAAGTTGAGAATAAACCCAAATTTTCAAGTAGAAAACTACAAGGTGATTTAGATAATTTGGTGATGATGGCGATTCGCAAAGAACCCGAACGCCGATACAAAAACGTTGATGCTTTAATCAACGACATCCAAAATTATTTGCAATCTAAACCTCTCATCGCCAGTGGCGACAGTGTTGCCTATAAAACAGGTAAACTACTCAAGAGAAATCCATTGGCATCTTTGTTAACCGCAGTTGTTATTGGTTTTTTTATTGGTTTGCCTATTATTATGTATCAGGCTAGTCAAAAGTTAAAAGCAAAAAACCAAGAAGCAATCGAACAAGCAGATATTGCTAACGCCACTACCGATTTTGTGACCACCTTGTTAGAATCTGCGTCACCATTGGGTAGTAAGGGAAAAGAAATGACCCTCAGTGAGGTATTGGCAGAGGGTCAACGACAACTAGATCAAGGCTTAATTAAGCAGCCAAAGGTTAAAGCCAAGCTTTACCGAACATTTGCCAGAATAGAGCACAGTTTTAGACGCAATGCTATCGCAAGTGAGTACTATCATAAAGCTGCTGAAATATATGCCAATTTGAATGATGATAAACAATTGCTAGCTGCATTAGGGCAACAAGCTATAATGTCTTATCGCAACAATGAAGTAGATAATGCGGTTAAACTGTTAAATCAAGCGGATGATGTAAGCCAAAGAGTGACTGATGTTGTGAGTTTGGCTTGGCATAATTTAAGAAAATCAACCATAGAATTCGAACGAGGCCATAAGGATTTGGCATTAAAACTGGCTCAAGAGACTTTGGATAATTTACAAAAAGGACAGATTGATGATCCAGTAATATTAGGCAGAACCTACAATGAATTGGCTGTATCAACTGGTTATTTTGACAACCAAAAAGCCTCAGAATTGGAGCAAAAGGCGATTGATTATGCTGAAAAAGCTTTTGGAAAAATGCATCCAGCCTATTTATCAAGATTAACGGGTAAATCTGTATATCTTCTCGCATTGGGTAGATATGATGAAGCAGATAGTGTGCTGGAAGAGGCATTGCGCCTTGGTAAAAAACTCTATATCAATGACAACCCAGAGTATGCTGATACTTTGGCAGAACGGTCTGTACTGTTGCGTTATACAGGGCAGTTTAATAAAGCAGAAAAAGTTAGGATTGAATCCATGCAAGTGATTGAAAAATTTTATGGAAAAGACAGCTTTTCCTATGCCATGGCATTGAATAACTTAGCCGGAATTTATGAAGACATGGGTAAGTTTGATAAAGCCAAACCTTTGTATCAAGAATCTATAGAAATTCGAAAAAAAGTCGAACCAGACAATCTTATGCGTCAAACCTCACCGATGAAAAATTTATCGCGTTTGCTAACCAAGATGGGACAATACAAACAAGCAGAATTATTGATTCAATCGGTCATTGAAACGTATAACCAAAAGGGCAGAAGCAACTCATACAATAATTTTATTAAAGCTGTTGCATTTATTGGTGACGGCACAGATGTGATCCAATGCCAATTGGGTATCACGAAAATCAATGATCTATTACCAAAGATACAAAAAACAGATAACTGGATGCAGATGTTGAATGACGTTATGATTGGGGAATTAGCAATGAAATGTGGTGATAAGAAAATGTCTGAAAAATTCCTTAAATCCGGATTGGAAAAATCCAGAGCAGTTTATAAAAAAGGGTCCATTGGGGAGAATATAATTTCTAAATGGGTCTCAAATTTATTGTAGCGGCACCTTAAAACCCAAATCGCACATCAAAATTATGATTATTTTATATCTTATTGCGGTACTTTGCTATGCCCAAAAATAAACCCATCATCAGCAACAAGCCATAAAAGTTCAGAGTTGGGATAATACGAATAGCAGAATGACCCAATAAATTAATGGTTGCAGGACTGGATGCTGCATTACTTAATACATCAAAAGAGCCGCTAAAGTCACCTTCGCCAGATGAAGTAAATTCAACAATGAAATCACAGGATTGACTGGCTGTCAGTGTTATTGGTGTGGTTAAACAACTGCCACCGATGATGGTAAACGGTGCAGGCGGATTGGTGAAAGAGGCGATAGTTACATCACCTGTGCCACTGTTGGTTAAGGTGACTGTTTGGGTGCTGGTTTCTCCTAAGAAAACCACGCCATAGTCTAAAGAAGGAGTGCTTAAGATTAGGGTTTTATCCGTACAGTTAACGGTTATATCCGTAATATTGGCACCATTTACTTGTCCACTGGCATTGATAATACCACAAGTTTGGGTTGCAGGTTCTGAGGTTGCGGTTGCGCTATAATTGCTTAAATTATTGATGGCAGTTTGAAATCTAAAATTACCATTGCTATTGATGGTTAAGTTATCTGCTCCGTTGTTTAAGGTTACAGAGCCATTTAGACCATTGACTGTACCTGATAGTACCGCTTGTACATTAACCATCTGAGTGTCAGTGCCAACATGACCTTGTGCATCTGTAGCACTCCAGGTAACGGTATGCAAGCCAACAGAAAAAGGTCCAGCAGGACTGGCAATTGCGGTTAGACCTGATTGGTCAACATCAGTCACGCTTGCCGCTCCCAATGTTACTGCTGTTGTAGCGCCTGTGGATTCAATTACAATATCAA
This sequence comes from Gammaproteobacteria bacterium, assembly GCA_024280395.1. Classification (GTDB taxonomy): domain Bacteria; phylum Pseudomonadota; class Gammaproteobacteria; order Xanthomonadales; family Marinicellaceae; genus NORP309. Next base: position 3,747 of record JAJRQG010000034.1, read on the forward strand.
TAGGGGCAACCACTACAGGAATTTGGGCTTCAAAAGCGCCTAAATCACGAATTCCATCAGCAATAAAACCACGCTGGTCGGTGGTTGTTGAGTTGCTATCACCAGCATTTAATGCTTGACTGCCTGCTAATAAAGCATGGGTCATGGTTGTTCCACCATTGTCACTTAAGTCGCCTACGGTAAGCGGATCTAGTACGGTAGCAATTACGCCCTGGCAGCTACTATTGGGGTTGGTTGAGATGTTATTGTTGCCATTGGATATAGTGCCAGATTGAGAATTTAAACAATCAGGGTCGCCTAATGCGGTATTGTTATGGAATAATGTGTTCTGTAAGTTGTTAATGGTTCCCATTTGATTCCTTATAGCTGCACTTGATGAGTTGCCCGAAAAAGTAACGTTTTGTATGGTGTTTATGGTGGTATCATACATAAAAATTACTGAACCAATCCCACCGGTATTGTTTGAGAAAGTACTGTTTTCTATGGTGCTAATAATCGATGGTGTAATCATTCCAATGACCCCGCCTTCTAGTCCTGAATTACCAACAAATAAACTATTACTAATCAATGAGATGGTGCCTCCTTTATGTAATATTGCACCACCTCTAAGGGTACATTCATTTTGCTTAAAAGTCACTTGCTGAAGACTTAAGAAATCACCTTGGTTATATAAGCCGCCGCCATGGGCTTGGGTGCGATCACCATCCGCACAACCATTGCCGATGGTGATATTTTGTAAAGTTAAATCAGCAGGGGATTCCGTGCGCAGGATTCGAAATTCTCCCGCGGTAATGGTTCTATCTAAATTGCAGGGCACACTGGTGTTGCGTTGCAAGGCAAATCCTTTGCCATCAAGAGTTAATGTGCTACTAATAGCTGGTGTGCTTGTGCCACCTGCAAAGGAATCGTATTGTACGCTTAGAGTAACATCTTGTGTCAGTTCTATCACATCACTGCCTGTGCCTGCAACACAATCGGTATGCGTGGTTGTATCGTCATTGGCATTGATGATGGCCTCAGATATTGAGCAGGCGCCATCGGCATTATCTATCAAACCATGATTGGCATCAACAATAATCGTTGCTGCCTGTAACTGGGTAATAAAACACAGTAATAGTGATGTAATTATTGTTTTTGTTTTAAAGTTTTTCATAGTTTTCAACCGGTTTTAGATTTTAGATTTTAAATTTAAGGTTTTATGTAAGTTATTCGATAGTTAATGAATTCTATTCGAATCCATTCATAAATACAATGTCTGGATCAAGTCCCTCGAACTCAAAGGCGCCAATGTCACGAATACCATTTGCAGCAAAGTCGCGTTGATCTCCAGTGGTGCCAGCAATGGCAGCATTGATGGCTTCACTGCCTTGTAATAAAGCATGGGTTAGTGTTTTTCCGCCATTGTCGGCCAATATGCCCACAGTATTGGTGGTTAAATTGCTTGCTATACCTGGGCAGAAATTATCATCACTGTCCGATAGGTTGTTTGTGCTCACAGAAAATGTCCCGGAATTAGTACATCCTTCTATGCCATTGTTGTGGAACAGTGAATTTTCTAAAGAGGTGATGGTGTCTTCATTTGAAATGGCGGCACCATCGCGCCCAGCAGTATTCTCAGAAAAAGTACAATTCAAAATAGTGCCGATAGTGGCTTCATTGAAAATAGCTCCTTCGCCACCCATCACATTATTAGAAAAGGTGCTATTTTGAATGGTAGTAATGGTGCCGGTATTAAAAATTGCTCCGCTAAAAGTTGAAACATTGTAAGCAAATGTCGTATTTTCGATGCTTTGTATTGATGCATCGTTCTGAATTGCTGATCCTTCAATGGCTTGGTTGCTTAAAAAAGAGCTGTTTTTAATCAATATTGTTCCTGGAAAATTATTGACTATAGCACCGCCAAAAATGGCTTTATTTTGCTGAAATGTAACATTATCTAAGTTTAAAATACCTTGATTGAAAATTCCTCCACCATCTGAGTTAGAATCACCATCAACTTCAGAGTCTACGCAACCATTAGCGACAATAATGTTTTGCAGAGTAAGGTTAGCAGTACTAGATACGCGAAGGATGCGAAATTCTGTGATTACATCTACATTGTCAATACTGCAATTCAGGCTAGTATCACGTTGTATAGTAAAGTCCTTACCATCAAGAATTATGGGTGATGTTAATACTGGCGTACCCGTTCGGCCATGATTTGGACTAAATTCAAACTGGCTAAATAAAGTAATATCTTGGCTCAAGTTTATGGTATCTACACCACTACCTGCAGGGCAGTCACTGTGGGTTTGTGCATCATCATTGGCATTAATGATGGCCTCGGAAATTGAGCAAACGCCATCAGTATTATCAATTAAACCATGACTGGTCGTGATCGTAATCAGAGCTGCGTGACTGCTTGCAGAAAGGATCAACAAGATGACTGTATAAAGTGCAAGGATAAGGCAGTTTTTTTTCATTGTGCTTCTCAATTTTTAATTATATATACGTTAATAAGCGAGATTGAAGTCAGAACCCATCATTTTATTTTAAATAATTTTTTTATGGATAAATGTAGGGTAGAGCGTAGGTACACCCAACAAAAACATTAAATTCTCTCATTTAATTTTAATAAGTATTAGAATCGAATAGAATCATTAACCATGTCAAAGAAAAAAAATCAAAATAATCAAAACAACCAAAATCAACAAGCGGACAGTGACTTAAACAAAGTCATTTATCAGCAGTTGCGAAATTTGGCACACAGTCTAATGATCAAAGAGCGTAATAACCACACGCTTTCACCAACAGATTTGGTGCATGAGGCTTATTTAAAGATATCGGATTCAAAGTTGTCGATTAATGATGAGAAACATTATTTCCGAACCCTTGCCAAACAAATGAGAATGGTGTTGATTGATTATGGTCGTTCTAAACAAAGTGCTAAAAACAATGTGGGCAAAATTGCTGTTAATTACACCGATTCATTGGGTTTGATGGATGTCACGCCTGATTTTTCACAATTAAGTGATGCGATTGATGAATTGAATCAATTTGATGAGCGCAGTGCTGAGGCGATTGATTTGGTTTATTTTGCCAATTTACCCCAAGTAAAAGCAGCCAAATATATGGATATTGCTATCGCTACTTTAGAACGTGATATAAAATTTGGGCGTGCTTTTATCAATAGATACATCAATGAACACCACTGAAAATGAATAATCCAGATTTTAACAATCAAGTCAAAGACCTATTTGACTTATGTGCAGATGCTAGTCCTGAACAACAAAAAGAAATTATTACAAAAAGCGAGGCCTCAGATAAAGTCAAAGAAATGGTCGCCAGCTTGCTTAATTTTCAAGATGATGGTGCTTCACATTTAACAGGAACAATCAAAAAAACCATAGACCTGAGTTTATCTGAAGAAACATTAAGAGCTGGCGATATTATTGATCAATACAAATTGATTAAACCCATTGGCGCAGGCGGTCAGGGTGAGGTTTGGCTGGCACAAAGAAATGATGAGGAGTTTAGTCACCAAGTAGCGATTAAATTTATCAAGCTGTCGCACAATCAACGTGAATTGTCGCGTTTTCAAACCGAACGTGAATTATTGGCCTCTTTACGACATGCCAATATCGCTCACTTGATTGGTGGTGGAACCTACCAAAACAATCGGGTGTATATGATTCTGGAATGGATTGATGGCCTTTCTATCATTGATTATGCCCGAAAAAATCTATCAACTATCGCAGAATATTTACTCTGTTTTAGCCAAGTGTGCGAAGCCGTCAGTTTTGCCCACAGCAATGGGATTATTCACCGCGATATCAAGCCATCGAATATTATTGTCATTCATGATGGAACAGTTAAGCTGTTGGACTTTGGAATCGCCAAAAGCTTGGAAGCCGATGTCACCAACACCAAGAGTGAAATGATGATGACTTTTGCTTATTCCAGCCCCGAGCAAATCAGTGGCCAGCCGGTTTCTACCACTTCGGATATTTATGCTTTGGGATTAATCTTGTATGAATTGTTAACTTGCAAACAAGCCCAAGACCACACCACAGAATCACCCGCTGATATGGTGCGAAGTATCACCGATATTACGCCTGTTGTGCCCAGTAAAACCAAAGCTGATCAAGGATTGGATTTTGCTCCAAAACAATTGCAAGGTGATTTGGATAATTTGGTGATGATGGCGATTCGTAAGGAACCCGATAGGCGTTATGCCACGGTTAAAGAATTGGTCACAGACATTCAATACTATTTGTCCTCCAAACCTTTAATTGCCAGCGGTGACAGTTTAGGTTATAAATTTCAAAAGTTACTTAAACGCAATAGAATAGCCTCAGTTTTTGGTGCGATTATCATGGCTTTTCTAATTGC
>JAJRQG010000035.1 GCA_024280395.1 Gammaproteobacteria bacterium
AGTTAAAACCATATCAACTTTTTTGGTGCCTAAATCGGTATTTTCTAATGAATAAAATTTAGCGCCATCTTTACGAAACATCTTATTGTTTTTTGCTAAAACTTTAACTTTCTTAAAGTTATCTGTGTTTAACAGGGACTTTTCGATTCGTGAAGTACCATAAGCCACAGAAAAATCGCCCTTTTCTTTTAATGTTGGCGCTAATAATTTTGTATACCAACCACCACCAGGGATTAGTTCGACAACTTTCATATCATCACGCAAACCTAAAAATTTCAGTGTACTTATTGGGCGACGGTTTCTATCGCGTTGTTTTTCTTTATCCGTTCTAATTGATGATTCAATGGCTGAAACTAGTTTATCTTGTGTGGTTTTAAAATCATCGGCAAAAGTTGCAAAACTGATGACTAAAAGTAATAATGTTTTCATGCGCTGGCTCTCTTTTTTATTAAGGTTAATTAAGTTAGACAGTTTTATGTTAATTTGTTCCAAATTAAAGTGAAAAATAATGAGTTTAAAAAATTTACAGGATGTTTTTGGGTTTGAGGGGTTTAAAACAGGTCAAGAACAAGTCATAGAAAAAGTGCTACAAGGTAAATCTGCCTGTGCTATTTTTCCAACAGGTTCTGGCAAATCTTTATGTTATCAGTTGCCAGCATTGCAATTACCTGGATTGACCCTGGTTGTTTCTCCTTTATTATCCTTGATGAAAGATCAGTTGGATTTTTTATTATCACACAATATTTCGGCGGCTCGACTGGATTCATCTTTAGAGCGTGATGAATACAATGATGTCTTGCAAAAAGCAAAAAGTAATCAATTAAAAATACTGATGATTTCAGTTGAACGTTTTAAAAATGAGCGATTTCGCGCACAGTTACAACGCATGAATGTGTCCTTGATGGTCATTGATGAAGCACACTGTATATCTGAATGGGGACATAACTTCCGACCCGATTATTTAAAACTACCACAATACCAACAAGAGTTTGCCATCCCTGCTGTTTTATTATTAACGGCAACGGCAACCAAGCAAGTGGTTGAGGACATGCAAAACAAGTTTTCTATTGCCTCAGATGATGTGGTTATTACGGGATTCTATCGCGACAACTTGTATTTGCAGATGCAGCCAACACCGATTAAAAATCGGCAACAAGCCTTATTTGAGACCTTAAGTAAAAAGCCAGATTTACCTTCTATTGTTTATGTCACTTTACAAAAATCTGCTTATGAAATCGCAGAATATTTGCGAAACAAAGGCATCAATGCACACCATTACCATGCAGGAATGAAAACTGAAGAACGCGAATTAATTCAAAACCAATTTATGCAAGGACAAGTAAATTGCATTGTTGCCACTATCGCTTTTGGAATGGGCATTGATAAAAAAGATGTTAGGCGTGTGATTCATTATGATTTACCCAAGTCTATTGAAAATTACAGCCAAGAGATTGGTCGGTCAGGGCGCGATGGCAGAAAGTCTTTGTGTCAGATATTGGCAAACAGCGACAACATAACAGTACAAGAAAATTTTGTCTATGGCGATACACCCGATTTCAAAGGCATACAACTCTTGTTAGAACAAATACAAAGCAGCCAAGAAGCTTTTTGGGAAACCAAAATAATAACCTTATCCAATGAGTTGAATATCAAAGTGTTGCCATTAAAGACCTTACTGGTTTATCTAGAAATGCGAGGAATCATTAAACCAAAATTCACTTATTTTGAGGAATATTCATTTAAAAACTGCGACACTGATGCTTTGACCAATCGATTTCAGGCAGAACGTAAAGAATTTATCGCTGCTATTTTCACTAACTGCATAAAGAAGAAAATGTGGACTTATGTAGATATTCAAGCTATTTTGGATAACTATAAAACTGACAGAGCTCGAATAATAGTTGCATTGGAATACTTTGAACAACAAGGTTTGTTGGAGCTTCAAGCCAAACAATCAGTCGAACGATTTGATATAGTCACTCGCGACTTTGAAACTAAAGAATTGTCCAAAGAGTTGTTTAATGTATTCTTGAAAAAAGAACAAACCGAAGTGCAACGCATCCACAATATGATTGCCTTATTTGAATCTGATGCCTGTTTGAGTAAAGAATTGGCGCATTATTTTGGTGAAGAATTGAGCTTTGAAAAATGCGAGCACTGTTCTCATTGTTTAACAGGACAAGCGAACTTTGAAAGTCACAATAAAATGCCCGAAATCGAAACACACAACTTCGAGCAACTAACCGCAGAGTTTATTCACGCCACAGGTGAAGCCTTTAGCGCAAATAATTTAGTTAAATACCTGTGCGGAATCTCTACGCCTATTTTCAGAAAATACAAAATCAGAGCACTGCCTTATTTTGCCTACCTTGAACGCTACCCATATGCCCAAGTCAAGACATGGGTGTTGTCACATTTAAATTAAACTTTACAATTTGAGAGAGTTATTAACCCGGCGGTATAATAGTATGAAAGATAAAAGCGACAGAAAATTTTTAATGTTATTACGTTTAATTTTGGGTTTTATTTCAACTTATCTTGTTATGAATTCTTTGTCTATATATTCAGAACCATTTGGTGGCTGTGAAAAAAAAGGACTCTCAACTTTGGTGTCAGGTTGTTCTTCTTGGCAGTATTTCGGTTTGGGAATTGCTATAGTATTTTTATTTTGGATTGTAAAACCTAAATTCAGAGCTTTGAAATATTGGGGTTTTTTATTTGTTGCATTGTTAGCATTGCTTGGAGGTCCTGAGGCACTCAGTAATGGTATATTGAACAGCTCAACCAATATGATGTACTATTGGTGTGACTATGGATTGGTCATATTATTTGGTGGCATGGTTGGTATTGCTATATTGGGGATTTTGGAAAATGGCTGAAACCGTAGATACTCTTTTGATAATCGAGGCAACATAAATACTGTTAAAACTCTATCATTCCCATGAAAATGGGAATCCAGAAATACTCAATGATTATTAAAAAAACTGTGAAAACCAGCTGTCGAGTTCTAAATACTGGATCCCCGCCTTCGCGAGGATGACGATTAAGTCTTAAGCAAGTACCATTAGGGCAATCCCACCTTACGGGAATGTATGTTCGCATATACTATTCAAATAGAAATTGTAATCTTTAAAAAAGAACCCTTTGAACTAATTCTCTGTTTGGGTTGTCACAAATATAAACTTAATAAAATAGAGGTTAATATGGCAATACGGACTTTTAGAAACAAAGATGAAGCGGAAATTAACATAACACCAATGTTAGATGTGGTGTTTATTATGTTGATCTTTTTTATAGTGACGACAACTTTCAACAAAGAAACGGGTTTGCAAATTTTTGGTACAAACAAAAGTACGATAAATTCAGCAAAAGTTAAAGTGGCAACCATAAAATTAGACACAGGCAGCAATTACACCGTTAATGGCGTAGCGACGACTTTGGAAGGCATTGAATCTTTGTTAGCTAATCTGAAGGCTTCTAATCCAGAGATTAAAGCCCAAATTATTTCATCAAAAGAAGTTAAAACGGGTGAGTTGGTCAATGCCATTCAACAAATTAAGCAAAATGGTATTGCACGCTATACGGTTAGTTCGTTTTAAAGTTCATCTAATATTTGATTGTTAACCAAAGTGCTGGG
>JAJRQG010000036.1 GCA_024280395.1 Gammaproteobacteria bacterium
ACAAGAATATTTAGAACACCACAGAAATCCATCAAATATTGAAACAGGTAATATTATATTGGAATAATAGGACTTTCAGTCCAAAAACAACCTATGGACTTTCAGTCCATAGTCGTTGAGTTTTTTTCGCCATTCTTTGATTGTAACAATCTGTTAATGGCGGTGTTTAACTCATTTTCATCTTTTAAAGCGTTAGCAATTCTTTCAACTAAATCTGTAAGAACGACGCGGATACTTGTGGCGAGTTCTAAGCACTGTTCATCCGTTTGAGCATGTAACCCCTCACTTAGTGCGGAATGCAATAGAGTTAATGGATTGTGTCCATTTATTAATAGAGTTTGAGGTATTCCGTGTTTTATTTCAGAGACAGCTTTACTAAACTGTATTTCAGTTTTGGCTTTTTCCAAATCATCTAGAACTTCTTGCTCAGCCCCAAGCTTTTTAGATACCCTGATAATTTCATTAAGTATCTTATCTTTTTGATTCTCAATAACTCTACGATAGTACGCAAATGCGGCTATTCCTAGCCCTTGGTTTTCTGAGCGTCGCCCTTTTAGATAGTAATCACGCTCTGCCCCAATAAGTGTTATTACACGTGCTGGTGTGGGCGGTCCAAATGTAGGGTTTTCTCCAAATTTAAAAACGTAACCGTTTATTCCATCATCTGACAAGTATGCCCAGAATGTATATGTTTTCTCAGTGCGTTTACAGTTTCTACATTGATATGTAACAAAATGCTCACTTTTCTTTTTTTGTTGTAAATGCTCAGTATCTAGTGGTTCAAAAAATCGAATGCCATTGCATGTGTCAGTATCACAATGCAAATGAAGCTCAGGAAGGTTCATGGGGTAGTAGTACCCACCATGTCCCGCACGTTTTTTACAAGCAATGTTTTTAATATCAATCGTCTTACCAGGAGGGACGCTTTCAAAAAACGTCTTTAGTGTGATTAACTTTTTCTCTTGTGTTGCTTCATCTGGCATCAGATATTTCCTTGATGGCTAACAATTATTAGAGTGCATAATGTGCAAGGTTAACTATTGAAAATAGTGTTATGGTTGCATTATTACTCATAATTATTGTCTTAATAAAAAGTCATTATAACAGAGTTCTTTGCAACTAGTGCTAAGAGTAAAAATCTTTTCGCTGTGTCGCTGTGCCGCCGTGCGAAAACTGTTTTTGATCTTTACTTTCCGAATTCATTACTAATTCATTTGGAATTTACCGGCGATTGATTCTCTTAATTGATTGGTCTTTAATTTCTTTTGCAGCGGTAACTAATGACAGGAAATAACCCTTGAAAAAGTGGTTGGATAATTTTGGTAATTGGTTAACACGTAAAATCTTATAAATCACCAGCACTGTTAAAAATAATAGAGACCAGCTAAAGAAGTTAATCGAAAATCCCGTGCTTTCAGTCAGTTTAACCAAATCATTGGTCAGTGCGCTGTTTTCAAGAATTTGTTGTTTTCCCTCGATGTAATTGGTTTTCGTTTCGGCATCGAACAATAACGAATAGATAAAATTGGTAACATTTTGCACAATTGACATGGATAGAAAAAGATACAACAGATATCTTATTTTTATTTTGTCTTTAAGATTAAACAATGCGTACCAGGCTATGACAAAGCTGATCAATATTTCTCCACCAATCCCCATATAAGTTATCAACAGCCTATGTAAATGGCTAAAGAACAAAATGCTATAGACAATCAGTCCAATCCATACCCATCTTTTTGAGTTGGCTTTTGTTTGTTGGTTGATTAAAATTAAATTAATCGCAACAAAAACAAAAGCAATAAGACACAACAATAAAGGTCTAGAAAATAAACGTGTGACACCTCCACCGTTAATATAATCAAAACTTGGAATCGCGATATACCCAAAAATCCAAGCAGTAAATGCATGGCCGACTTCATGGACTGCAGTGTTATAGGCATTGAAAGCAATAGAGAGGATGGGTACTTTCTTGGCAACAAATGCAAGCACCAGTGCAATGATCAGTGATCGTTTTTGAGTCGAAGTTAAATCTTTTAAAAAACCAATGCTCATGACTATTGAGTTGAGAAAGATGCATAATTGACATCATCTGTTTTACAAGAGCTTCTGTCTAAATCCTGACTATTAAATATCAGCCACTTGTTTTTATGAAATGAATCGTAATCAATGCTGATTTCTTCATTAAAACAAGCATTTAAATATTGGCTGTTAACCAATAAATATCTATTGGGCTTGTCCAATATCCAATTGATGCCAGCTTGTTGTTGTTCGGCTTTGGGGATATGGTGCCCAAAGTGTGTAGTTTTCCATTGTGTATGCAACAATAGTTTCTCACGCATACCGACCAATCCTAACTCGGCATCTTTGGGAATGACTTTGGCAAGTGCTACCATCATGGGTTGGGTGCTCATGGCTTTGTCCACCATTGGTGCTGCCCATAATCCATAACTTAACCACAGTCCCAACATAAATATTGTGTATAGTTTCATGGCTTGTTTTCTGAATATTGCGACAACAATCAATCCAAACACACCCAGTGATGCCATCCAATACCAAGGATTGACAAAATATTTAGCGGTTAAATGGCTTATTTTTTCAAACTCAAAAACACCTGCAAAACCAATCAAGGAGAACAACACAGATAAGACAATCACAACGGCCAATAACAACCTTTGCAAACCCTTCTTTTGTATCAGCTGTTCAAAATAAGGCGCAATCATCAGCACAAACATCGGCAATATTGGCAACATATATTCTGCCCGTTTACCCTTGGATAAACTAAAAAAGAATATCACGAAAACAACCATAGTCAAAGGGTAGAGAATCCTTGCATCCTTATTTTTAAAGGCTTGTTTAACTGGTTTTATTAACCAAGGGATAAACAAACTCAAAGGCAACCAAAATAAAGGAATCACTTCAAGTACATAATAATAAAACGGTTGAAGATGTGCCCATGACTTGGCATAACGATTGACCGTTTGTTTGAGTAGAATATTGTCCCGATAGGCCAATACATCTGGCGTTGGATTGTTGTCAACCTGAATTAGCATAGGAATTAACCACAAACAAACCGCCAACAATAAAAAGAAAATCCCTGCAAACCACTTAAGCAATTGCTTATTATCCTTATCATGCCATTTAGGTGAAACAATGATTAATCCAAATAACATCAAAACTGGTAAAAACCCCACACCTTTGGTAATAATGCCCATGCCCATGGCAAAGAAAGCCAAATAATACCATTTCCAAGCTGGGCCCAATATCAAATGTCGCAATAAACCATAAGAGCCAAGCATAACCCAAAAAGCTACTGGGGCATCGAGTTGTCCGCTTTTGGCTTGCAGGATAAAGTGCAACGTAATTGCCAATAAAAACCCAGCATATAAGCCAATCTTCGGATTCCAGAGGCGTTTAGCAATATCAACAGTCATCCACATTGTCAGCAAAGATAAAATTGCTGAGGGCAATAAAAAAGCAATTTTTAAATTCCCAATCAACCCATAAAACAACAGAATCATCCACATCACCATCGGCGGTTTATCGGGGTAAATCTCACCACCTCGATGCGGGAAAAACCAATTTCCCGTATCCCACATTTCTTTCGCCATCAAAGCAAACCGTGGTTCATCAGGTGGCCAGGGGTCACGTAAGCCGATACCGGCTAAGATAACAATAGCCGTGACGACAAAAAGCCAGAAGGTGTATTTTTGAATGTTCTTTTCTATCATTTTCTTTTAAATATAAAGTATAAATTGCGCAAATAGACAACCATACCAAAACTTTGACCCATGATAAACACAGGGTCTTTTTGGTAAATAGCATAGGACAGCAATATCATGCTACCAAACATGCTGAAATACCAAAACGATACAGGTATCACCGATTTCTTTTGTTTCTCAGACTCCATCCATTGAAGGATAAAACGCATGGAGAACATGATTTGCCCGATAAAACCAACTACTTGCCAAAAAGTGTCTTTGGCGGTGTTGTTGCTACGCAGTTCCTTTAAATGTTCGGGGGTAACAAAACCTGTTGAAAATAGATAGGCAATTAACGCTGTAAAAAAAACAGCAATAGTAGCAATTAAACCTTTAATGATTTTTGGGTTGATAAAATAAATGTTACGCAAATAAATGATAACACCAAAGGTTTGTCCCATAACAAAGATAGGGTCACGGCGGTACAATGCATAAGACAACAAAGTTAAACTGCCAGCAATTGAAAAATACCAAAATGCAGTTGGAATAACGCTTTTCTTTTGTTTCTCAGACGCCAACCATTGGATGATAAAACGACCAGAAAATAAGGCTTGCCCGATAAAGCCAATAACAAGCCAAAAACTATTGGTCATTGTTGTTATTTACTTCTGTCACTTCTGGACGTTTACCACGGCGAATCAACCAAGAGACACCAAATAAATCTGAAATACCCACAGTCGCACGATCCCAAAACCCATATTTACTCACGCCCATTTCTCTGGCGCGGTGTGATACTTCTACATTTTCAACCTTTCCGCCTGCACGCTGATACAGTGCGGGTAAATAACGGTGCATGTGGTTGAAATTGGGTAGGTCAACAAAGATGTCGCGGCGAAAAACTTTTAAGCCACAACCCGTATCTGGTGTTTTATCTTTTAACATCCATGAACGGATGGCATTGGCATATTTGGAGGATTTTAACTTTAACCATGAATCATCGCGTTTTTTACGCCATCCAGCAATCAACCAAACCTTGTCTTTTGGGTCTGCACTAATCGCCTTGTTGTATAAGTTGGGAATATCTGCAGGAATATTTTGACCATCGCCATCTAAAGTGGCTATCCAAGGTGCTGTTGCATTTTTTACGCCTGTGCGAACGGCATAGGATTGTCCGCAGCTATTGGCGTGTTTCATGATCCGTAATTGTGGACAAGATTTTTGTTTTTCTATCAGAACATCCAATGTATCATCAGAGCTACCATCATTAACATAGATGATTTCATAAGTCACAACACCCTTTAGTGCAGTGACAATTTCATCTATTAAAGGAACAATATTGTCTCTTTCATTAAAGACGGGAACCACTACCGATAAATCTAAATTTTTATTCATACTCAAATTCGCGAAAATTGACGGTGTATGATACCAAAATCATCTCTAAATAACGAGAAAAACTCTAACTAAGGTGGATTGCTTTTGGCTTGTGTGTGATTATCTAACCATTGAATGACTTGTTCGTCCACTTTCGATGGATAGGGCGCACCATCTTCTACGCCAACATACAGCAATGCCATTTTTTTATTCTTGGTGAAGATTTTTTGGTACTTGTTAAGCCAAATAGTCAAATGATTGCGAAGTTCATCGGCCAATGGTATTTCTGACATTATTCTTGGATTATGATTGATTAAGTCAAGGATGAGTTGATTGTTTTCAAACATGGGACCATCGGCATAAGCACGTATTTGAGCAAATAAAAAAAGTTCTTCTTCATTCAATTTGTCGTGGTATTTGAAAAACTTCCTTTCCCAAGAAAGCTTTTCTTGAATGTTAAACCGCTTATCCAACAATGCTCCCAATTCATTGCGAAGATTGATTTGACTTATGAAGGCTTTTTTATTGATGGACATGGCATTTTTCATATTGAAAATAGCATCACTTAAACTGATGCCCTGAGTTTGTATATGAGGGCTTTCTGCTTTCTGTGGTATTAGTACATACAAACCCAAAGCAGCAATAAGCACGAATGCTAAAATAATTGCTTTATTTGAATTATTATTCTCAGTTTTTAAAGTTATGGTGTGTTGTTTTTGCTCAGCATCCACTGTAATGACTTCAGGTAAAAATTCAAAGCCCACACCATGAATGGTTTCTATGATATTCTTATTTTCACCATCATCATGCAATAAATCTCGTAACCGTTGAATCTGTTTGTAAAGCGTGGCATCGGTGATAATGACATTTTCCCAAACGGCAGTTATCAACTCTTCTTTGTGAATGGTTCGGTTGGGGTTGTTGACAAAATACAGTAATATTTTATAAGCAATACTGCCAAGATTGATTTTTTTTTCTGCCCGAATGAGTGCATGTTGCTGTGAATCCAAGATAAAGTCATTAAATTGATAGCGAAACATTTATGCGTATCTCATTGAAGTTGAAGTAAAAATGTTACAAGTCAGAAAATGTCAGGATTATGTCAAGACTCTATTTCAGACAAATGTTAATTTAGTATCACTAAATATTAACACGCAATGTGTTAATTCGGTGATTTTTATTTGAATGGAGGTAGGGAATGTTTAAAAAACTAATGATAGGGGCTCTTTTGGTTTGCTGTGTTTCATCGTATGCACAAATTGAGACAAAAGAAGTCATCAGTGGTACTAATTTCAGTATAGAAAAATCAGTGACGGCCAACGGCGGAGGGCAATCTGTGGGTACAGATTATTCACTAACCGGAACAATCGGGCAATCATCAGCAAGCAATGACAGCAGCAATGCGACCTATGCTTTGTCAGGTGGGTTCTGGGCATCGGGCCCACGCGATGAAAATATTTTTAAAAATGGTTTTGAAGGGTTATAAAGGATAAAAATGATGAAAAATTTAATGATACTTATTTGTTTAATATTTGTTACATTCAATTCAAATAGACTTAATGCACAAACACCGTTAACAAATACATTCACCTATCAAGGCGAATTAAAATTCAACAATGCATTGGCCAATGGTAGTTTTGACTTTGAGTTTTCGGTGTTTGATGTGGAAACTAACGGTACAGTTTTGGAAACAGTTACCGTTACTGGCATAACGGTAACCAATGGTGTATTCACCACACCCATCACTCTAACCATGGATTTATTCACAGGCAATAAGATTTGGTTGGATATAGGTGTTCGAGCGGGTGGAGCAGCCGATCCTTTTGATCCTTTATCCCCACGGCAAGCAGTGACTTCAAGCCCTTATGCGATTCACGCGCAATTTGTGGGAGCGGATGCGGTGACTGGCACACAAATTTTTGATGGGACGATTACTGCCAATGATATTAATACTGCTAGTGTGCAAGTACAAGTTTCTGGGGTTTGTGCTTCAGGGTTTTATATGCAATCAATCAATGCCGATGGCACGGTCAATTGTACGGTGGATAATGACACGGTGGCACCAGCAGCTTGGGAGTTAGGTGGTAATTCTGCAAGTGCTGGGGATTTTATTGGGACGACTAATGGAGAGTCTTTTGTTATTAAAGTGAATAGTAAGCAAGTTTTAAGTTTGCAGAATAATATAGATACAAACAGTGGCAACCATGCTCCAAATATTATAATGGGTGCAGATAATAACTCTATGTCAGGTGTTTTTTATGGGTCAACTATTTCTGGTGGTGCATCGAACGCGACTAGAGAAAATAATATTTACAGTACTATTGGAGGTGGAGCTAGCAATATTGCAAGAGGACTCTATTCTACGATTGGAGGTGGAGCTAGTAATACAGTAAGTGGGATAACTTCTACAATAATAGGAGGTAATGCAAATAGGGCAACAGCACGTTCTTCCACAGTTGGAGGTGGTGGCAGTAATACTGCGGGCGGAGAATATAGTTTTGCTGCGGGTTTCAATGCAAATGTTAGAAGCTCGGTGGTAACAGGTGATTTAAATGGAGATGAAGGCACTTTTGTTTGGTCAGACTCTACAGCAACTTTCACTAGTCAATTTATATCGACAGGCCCAAATCAATTTCTTATCCGCGCCTCAGGTGGTGTAGGAATCGGTACCAATAGCCCCAACGGTTATCAGTTAAATGTTAGTGGAGATACAAACATACAAGGAGAATTAGATATTAGTAGTATTACACGTATACCTTCATCATCAGGCGGTTTGGCAATTGGGACAAGTACACTAAACGGGTTTAGGCTTAATGTGGTTGGTAATACCAAAATACAAGGAAATATAAATATCAGTGGTAATGCATATATGTCGGCTGCGACTAGTGGTTTGGCAATAGGTACTTTTACAACCAATAATAATGCACTAAATATATTGGGTTCAAGTTATTTTAGAAACAACACAGATACCAATATAGCTGCTGATTTGGTACTTGGAGGTGGTGGAGCTAATTCCACCGATGACGGTGTTTTGACTTCCGATTTAACCCAATCCAGTAGTGATTTATTAATGAAATCTAATGGCGATGTTGTCATTACTTTGGATGATAATGATGATGAAACTGGTCTTTTTCAGATATTAGGCGGATTGGGAAATACTTTATTGCAACTATCTGAAACAGGTGGCACTTATTTTGAAGTGACTGGTTCAGGACTTAGCCCTCCAGGGTTTCACATTGAGCAACAAGGTGCAAGTGGTGTGGGGATGTTGATCCGACAAACTAGCTCGGATGCCAATTTGGTACTGACCAATAAAGGCACGGGTGATCTTATCAAGGCTTTTACTGGCAGTGGTGGTGGAAATTTGATGTTTCGAGTGGCTGGTAATGGCAATGTAACCGCAGATGGTACTATTTCTGGAGGAGGTGCTGACTTTGCTGAATACCTGCCAACCGATGAAACTGATTTACAAGCTGCCGAGGTAGTGGGTTTGAACAATGGTAAACTCAGTCGCGATACCAGTCATGCTCAACGGGTAATGGTTATTAGTACCAACCCTGCTTTTATTGGTAATTCCAAAGACAGCAGTGGCAAGGCATTGGCAGCTTTTATGGGTCAAGTGCATGTCAAAGTAAAGGGTACTGTACAAGCAGGCGATTGGCTAATTGCTTCTGGAAATAATGATGGCAAAGCTATAGCAATATCAAACAATCAAATTGCGACCGCTAATTTTGCATTGATACTTGGTAGAGCCATTGCAAATAGCCACAATGGACAAGTGAAGGCTTTAGTTGGATTACCGCAACAGACATTGATAGCAGTACAACAGCAAACCATCTTACAGTTACAACAACAGCAAAATGTTATCTTAGCTCAGCTAAAAGATACCCAATCTCTAAGACAAGAGTTGGCAGAAATAAAGTCGTTGTTATTGAGCTCTGCACAACAATCGTTGCTGGCTCAAAATAACATTGAGAATAAAGATGAATAAAATAATCATAGTCTTATTGTTATTAATGGGGCCGCTCAATGCCCAAACACCACTAACCAATACCTTCACTTATCAAGGTGAACTCAAATTCAACAATGCATTGGTCAATGGCAGTTATGATTTTAGATTTTCAGTGTTTAATGTGGAAACAGGAGGTTCGGCTCTAGAGGCCCTGGTTATAGAAAACGTTACGGTTACCAATGGGGTTTTTACCACGCCAATTACTTTAACCAACGATTTGTTTACAGGCAATAAAATCTGGTTAGGCATTGAAGTGAAAACGAATGGAACGGCAGATCCATTTGAACTTTTATCTCCCCGCCAAGAAGTGACTTCAAGTCCTTATGCGATTCATGCACAATTTGTGGGTGCGGATGCTGTGACTGGAGTGCAGATTCAGAATGGTTCGATTGATGTCAATGATATAGACACTGGTAGTGTGCAAAGTCGCATCATTGGAAGTTGTGTGACAGGCCAATATGTTAAATCTGTCAACGTCGATGGAACTTTGAACTGTTCTGGAAACATAATTGGATCAACCAATACATTGCCATTTCAAGCAATAGTCAATAATAAGCGTGTTATCCGTATAGATGATAGAGTGGATTTGGGTTTAACACATGCTCCTTCAATAACATTGGGAGGCGATAGTAATAGTGTCTCAGATTATGGTTCAACAATTTCAGGGGGTTATTTACACACTATTACTAATATTAATTCTACTATTGGAGGGGGAATTTTTAATAATGTAAGTGGAGAGATTGGAACAATAGGTGGTGGTACAACTAATGAAGCTTCAGGCAATATCTCAACAATATCTGGTGGAAGCAACAATACAGCAGGAGGATATTTTTCTAGTGTTGGAGGAGGTATAAATAATCAAGCAACAGGGAATCGCACCACAGTTGGGGGAGGTGAAAAAAACCTAGCAATAGGTAGTTATTCAACCTCGCCAGGAGGTTTAGGGAATCAGGCTGGAGGACGTTATAGTTTTGCTACTGGTAAGTACGCTATTGTTAGGGACTCGGCTGCATCTGTTGACCTAGATGGAGACGAAGGAACATTTATTTGGTCTGATGCAACAGCAACTGATGCAAATAGATTTACATCCACTGGACCCAATCAATTTCTGATTAGAGCAACAGGTGGTGTGGGCATTGGTACCAACAATCCCAATGGTCAGCAATTATATGTTCTGGGTTCCAGTTATTTGCGCAATGATTCGGACACCAGTATAGCAGCGGATTTGGTCTTGGGTGGTGGCTCTACCAATGCCACAGATGATGGGGTGTTGACTTCGGATTTGAGCATTGCTGGCAGTGACTTGTTCATCAAATCCAATGACGCGGTTTTGGTCACAATTGATACCAATAACGATGGAGATTCGGGTCGGTTTGAGGTTCGTTCGGCATCGGCAGGGACTTTGCTGGAAGTTCAGGAAGATGGCACGGTGAATATACCAGGCTCTCTTAATGTCACTGGCACTATCAGCAAAAGTGGTGGCACATTTAAAATCGACCATCCATTAGATCCTAAAAACAAATATTTATACCACAGTTTTATTGAAAGCCCCGATATGATGAATGTCTATAACGGCAATATCACCACCGACAAACATGGTGAGGCTTGGGTAGAATTGCCTGAGTACTTTGAGGCTTTGAACCGTGATTTTCGTTATCAATTGACGGTTATTGGTAGTTTTGCCCGTGCCATGGTGGCTGAGGAAATCTCAGACAATCAATTTTTAATTAAAACCGATGAACCTGATGTTAAAGTTTCTTGGCAAGTCACTGGCATTCGTCAAGATGCCTATGCCCAAAAGAACCGTGTTCAAGTGGAAGTTGACAAACCTATTTCAGAAAAAGGTAGCTACTTGTACCCAGAAGCTTGGGAAGTTACTGAAGAATTGGAGTGAGAATATGAAAAATAAAATCTTTTTATGTGCTGTACTGTTTTTGGCAAATATTAGCCAAGCTCAAACTCCGTTAACCAACACCTTCACCTACCAAGGCGAACTGAAATTCAACAATGCTCTAGCCAATGGCAGCTATGACTTTGAGTTTTCTGTTTTTGATGTGGATATAGGTGGTTCAGCATTAGAAATAGTTGTTGCCAATGGTGTAACCGTTACCAATGGTGTTTTTTCAACACCGATAACCTTAAGCAATGATTTATTCACAGGCAATAAAATTTGGCTAGACATTGCGGTTAGAGCAAATGGTACAGCTAACCCTTTTGACCTTTTATCCCCACGGCAAGAAGTCTCCTCCAGTCCCTATGCGATTCATGCACAATTTGTGGGTGCGGATGCTGTGACTGGAGTGCAGATTCAGGATGGGACCATTAGCAACTCTGATATTGATATCAACAGTATACAACAAAGAGTAACTGGTGCGTGCCCAACCAATAGGTACATGAAATCCATTGGATCAAATGGATCAGTAGTCTGTGGTGTAGATCAAAATACTATTTCAGCACCTTCTTGGGAGTTGGGTGGAAATGCCGCAAATGCAGGGGATTTTATAGGTACGACAAACACAACTCCATTTAATGTCTCAGTAAATAGTAATAGGATTTTAAGCCTTCAGGACAATACAGATGGATCTAATCATGTACCCAATATAATAATGGGAGCTTTAGACAATTCCATGTCAGGAACATATTATGGTTCTACAATATCTGGTGGTAGGTTAAACAGTATCAGTGATATTTATAGTGTAATTTCTGGTGGGAGTATTAATAATGCCTCAGCTCCTGGTTCTTCAATTGGTGGAGGCTTAGGTAATACCGCCAGTGGTGGTCTTTCAACAATACCTGGAGGAAATAACAATCAAGCGGGTGGAGAATATAGTTTTGCAGCAGGTAGAAAAGCAAAGGTGCGTGACTCAAATACAACAGGAACAACGCTCGGAGACCAAGGCACTTTTGTTTGGGCAGACAGCACAAATGCCAATTATACTTCATCGGGTTCAAATCAATTTTTAGTTCGTGCCAGTGGAGGGGTCGTTTTAACCGATGACAGTGCTGATAATAACCCGTTTAGTGCACAATTATTTATTGATTCTTCTAGAGACCCTATACAGGCAAGATTGAGTGGGTTCACCAAATTTAGGGTTCACAGTAATGGTGGCGTTAGTATAGGCGACAATGGCACACCGCCTACGAATGGTTTGAGAGTAAGTGGCAATATTACCAAAGGTGGTGGCAGCTTCAAAATCGACCATCCCTTAGACCCAGAAAATAAATATCTATCTCACAGTTTTGTTGAAAGTCCCGATATGATGAATGTTTATAATGGCAATATTACAACAGATAAACTGGGCAATGCATGGGTAGAATTACCTGATTGGTTTGAGGCATTGAATCGTGATTTTCGTTATCAATTAACCGTAATCGGCAGTTTTTCCAGAGTCATGATTGCCCAAAAAGTTAAAGGAAATCAATTTTTAATCAAAACAGAAGATCCCCGTGTTGAAGTATCTTGGCAAATTACTGGCATTCGCCATGATAAATTTGCAAACAAAAACCGTATTCCTGTTGAGGAAGTTAAAGATGAAACTGAAGTTGGAACATATCTACACCCTTCAGCTTGGGAAGTCTCTGATAAATCCAAATGGCTTTCTGCAAAACTGGAAATGGAGCAAGAGAATGAAAAATAGAATTTTTTTATGTGCTGTGCTGTTTTGGGTTTCATGGTCACACGCCCAAACACCCCTAACCAATACATTCACCTATCAAGGCGAACTGAAATTCAACAATGCACCTGCTAATGACAGTTATGACTTTGAATTTTCGGTGTTTGATATGGAAACGGGTGGCACGGTTTTGGATACTGTCACTGTTTCAGGCGTGACTGTAACCAACGGTGTTTTTACCACACCCATCACTTTAAACAATGATTTGTTTACCGGCAATAAAATTTGGTTGGAAATTGGCGTAAGAGCGGTTGGTACAAGCGATCCATTTGATTTGTTATCCCCACGTCAAGAAGTCACCTCCAGCCCCTATGCCATTCATGCGCAGTTTGTGGGAGCTGATGCGGTGACGGGTGTGCAGATAGAAAATGGTAGTATAACAGCATCTGATGTTGATTTGAGTAGCATACAAAAAAGAGTGGGTGGAATTTGTGCTGCAGGACAATACATAAGAACGATTAATGCAACGGGTTCTGTAATATGTGGAGATGATCAAGATACCATAGCGCCCCCTGCTTGGGAGATTGGGGGGAATGCTGCCAGTGCTGGAGATTTTATAGGAACGACCAATGCTGAACCTTTTACCGTAAAAGTGAACAATAAAAGAATATTTAATTTAGAAAACAACATTGATTTTCTTGGGTTCCATGCTCCCAATATATTAGGAGGATCTGAAAACAACTCTATTCCAACGGGTGTTTTTGGTTCGTTTATTGCTGGAGGTGGAGGTGATGCTGGTTTAAATTTTTGTGGTTCACTCAATAATCAAAGTTGTACCAACCGTATTGAAACAAATTTTTCCTCTGTCCTTGGCGGGCAAGGAAATATTATCAACGGGGGCTCACAAGATGCTACTGGCGATAATTCTACCATAATTGGAGGATTTAGAAATAATGTCAATGGATCAATTTCAGTCATTTCAGGAGGTGACAGGAATTCTATTTCCACCGATTTGTCATTTATTGGTGGAGGTAAATTTAATATTATTAGTGGAATAAATAACTTTAGTAATATAGTTGGTGGCGAAGAAAATAATATTTCTTCAAGTTATTCTGTTATAGGAGGAGGGATGAGTAATCAAGCCAGTGGTTATACTTCTGCTATTTTAGGAGGATCAAATAATCAAGCCAGTAATAATTTTTCTACTGTTGGAGGAGGAAGTGGTAATAAGGCCAGTGGTTATATATCTACTGTTATAGGGGGAGATGGGAATCAAGCAAGCGCAGATTATACATTTGTGGGTGGAGGTGTTAGGAATCATGCCAGTGGAGGGACTTCAACTGTTGCTGGGGGCAGTGCTAATCAAGCAATAGGAGTCTATTCAACAATACCAGGAGGGCGATCAAATCAAGCAGGAGGGCCATATAGCTTTGCAGCAGGTAATTATGCCATTGTAAGGGATGCTACAATGGCGGGAACACCCAATGGAGATATAGGCACTTTTGTCTGGTCTGATTCTACAGCAACATCTACTAGTAAATTTACCTCTACAGGTCCGAATCAATTTCTTATCCGCGCTACTGGTGGGGTTGGAATTGGTACCAATAACCCCAATGGCTTTCAATTAAATGTATTGGGTCCGACGTATCTAAGAAACAATGCAGATACCAGTACCTCGGCAGATTTGGTCTTGGGTGGTCGCACAGGCAATGCAACGGACGATGGTGTTTTGTCTTCAGATTTAACCCTTGGCGGTAGTGATTTATTTATTAAATCTAATGATGCCGTGTTGGTAACTATTGATGCCAATGATGATGGTGATGCAGGTCGTTTTGAGGTGCGTTCTACATCGGGAGGCACTTTGCTAGAGGTGCAAGAGGCGGGAACTGTCAATATTCCTGGTTCACTTAATGTAACAGGAAGTATTTCTATGGGTTCTTTTGTTGTGTCAGATAATACGATAACCTCTGCAAAAATAGTAGATGGAACTATTGACAGTGTTGATATAAAAAATGATGCCATTACCAACGCAAAAATAGGTGTAGATGCAGTTGATACCAATGAAATAAAATTTAATGCAGTTAGGTTGCTGGATATTAATGGTGTTGAACGATTGGTCTATCAAGTCAATTCTTGGTGTGGTTTTAATAATGGATTATCTACATCACCACAATGCACATCAAGATCGTGCAGTGAAACGGTTGTTGCTGGTACCACAATTATCAGAGAATATTTTGATTGCAGTGGATCGTGTGGGCTACCATCGCCTGCCATTTGTAACAACAGTTCTTATGGCTATGTGCTGTCACCAACCATTCAGAATTAAGAAATTTAGCATAGTTCTATTCCGCTGAATTAACAGTAAATCACTGCCCCGATTGTATCAATCAATCAAGGCAGTGGTTTAATTTTAAAACGGCAAATCCATTTTACTATAATCAGCAGGTATTGCAAAAATACTTGAATCAAGTTTGTCGTGGTTGACTTTACTTAATGCGCCATTTTCACGTTTAGATTGTTTGTAATAGACGGGAACATAATTACCCAAACTTGAAAAATCCATAGAGCTATCTTGCCCATATTTTTGTGCCAGTGCTGAGATGGTTTGTTGAAAAGAGGTAATGACAGAAAACTCATTGTCTTGCATACCTAGATTCGAGTATTTAGTCACACAAAATTCAGTTTTTTCGCGTTTGATTTTCTTGATTACAATTTCGCAATCAAAGCCATTGTATGAAGCAGACTTTCCTGTGAAATTGTATTCTGGTTTTGGCAATTCTTTGGGCATTTGAGCTTTAAGAGCGCCTTCTAACATACCGCGCATCATGGCACGTTGTGATTCGGGCATTTGTGACAATTGTTTTTCTAACATAGCATCCATCATGGCACCTATATCCCCTAGTTTTTCGATGGTTTGTTTGTCCATGACAAAATACTCTTTCTTTTCAGTCATGAAAGTCGTGAAAGTGGTGTTGTTGGCATCATAAATCATATAAGTGCTGTCATCGCCCACTGATGTTGCGCGCATCATATTGTTGGCAAATTGCATTTTCATGACTACGTTGTCTTTTTTATTGGTAAAGGTCAAAGTGGTATCTGCGATGGCTGTTGTGGCTATACTGGCCAGTAAAAGTGTTTGTAAAATTTTCATCAGTGATTTCTCCTAGTTAGGCTAAATTATTATCAATGTATGATAACATTATTTGTTTATTATTGATAGATACGACAAAGCATTGAAAAAGGTGTCAAAAAAGTCAAAAAAAGTTGTAAGAAGAAAGTCAAATCAACAATCCAAAAGTAGAAAAAGTGTTTTTATTCGATTTTTATTCTGGTTTATCCCTGGTTTAGGAATCGGACTTTTCGTTCCTTGGTATTTCTATTTACAATTTTTGGTCAACAGTTTATTTGTCGAGTATCATTGGTCAATTCCATCGTCTATTTATGCCCGAGAATTGAGCCTTTATGACGGAAAAAATATTTCGCAAGCTGAAATCAAACATGAGTTGAAACAGCTGGGCTATAAAAAAGTGGCATCTCCTAATGAAATTGGAGAATATGCTTTATACAACAATCATTTTGAAATTTTCTCCAAAGGTTTTCGATTTCTAGACAAAACGGAAAAACCCGCACGTGTTGGTTTTGATGTGAAGAAAGGCAGCATTACAGGCATGAATAAGCCTATTGCAAGGCTAGAACCATTGTTGATAGGTCATTTTTATTCCAGTCAATTCGAAAATCGCCAGCCCATACCACTGAACCAAATTCCCAATACCATGGTCAAAGGTTTGCAAGCAATCGAAGACAGGAGTTTTAAACACCATGGTGGTGTAGATCTATTGGGGATTTTACGTGCAGTAGTTAAGAATTTATTTGCAGGAAAAGTAGTGCAAGGTGGCTCGACCATTACTCAACAACTGGTCAAAAATCGTTTGCATTACCGGGCAAAGAGTTGGATTCGAAAAGCCAATGAAGCAGTCGCTGCATTAATGTTGGAAAGAAAATTGGATAAAGGTCAAATATTAGAAACTTATTTCAATGAAATCTATTGGGGACAAAAAGGCAGTATTGCTATTCATGGGGTTAAACAAGCGGCCCAATTTTATTTCTCCAAACAACCCAAGCAATTAAGCATTGCAGAACAGGCTTTATTGATTGGAATTGTCAAAGGCCCATCTTGGTATCATCCTGTCAAACAAAAGACAAGGGCTACCAAACGCCGAAATGTGGTTTTGAACGCCTGGTATGAGACCTCTGTTATTACCAAAAAGCAATGGCAACAGGCAAAAAACACGTCGATTAAGGTTCAATTAAATACAGAGTTTGCTAACCAACAATACCAAGACTTTACTGATTTGGTCAAACAGCAATTGTCCCAAACATTCACCAACGATAATTTAAATCAGCAAGGTTTGAGGATATTTACCACACTCAATCCTTTTGTTCAAAGCCAGTTGGTTAAAACTTTATCAACGCAAACAGATAAATTGGCAAAAGGCGTACAATCTTCTGCTGTGGTTAGCCATGCAAAAACAGGTGAAATTATGGCCATTAAGGGAGCTAAAACAAAAACCAGTTTTTATAACCGAGCGTTGTTGTCAAAAAGACAGATAGGTTCTTTGATTAAACCTTTTGTGTACTTGGCAGCATTAGAACAACTGGATGATTTTAATATGGATTCAATGGTCAATGACAGTCCATTAAAAATACAAACCAAACGCGGTGAGTATTGGCGTCCAAAAAACTATGACGGAAAATCAATGGGTTTAATTTCGGCTAACACGGCATTGGTTAAATCTCGCAATCAAGCAACGGTTGAATTGGGCTTACAAGTTGGAGTAAAACAATTTGTTAATTTTTTAGATAGACTTGGCCTAAATGTTAACCGAAGTAATCACCCATCAGTGTTCTTGGGGGCTACTGAGTTGACGCCGTTGGAAGTGACGAATTTATTTATCATACTTGCATCCAATGCTCAGCAAAAACAATTATTAGCCATTAAGTATGTGACAGATAACAACAATCAATTGTTGGGCAAATTAAAAAAGTCCAATAATTTATCGCTTAATAGTCGTTCAATACTATCAATCAATGCAGCTTTGCATCAAGTCACTATGCAAGGGACAGCTGCCAAACTGTCTTCTAATTATGGATTTGAAAATTTATATGGAAAAACGGGCACTACTAATCAGGGCAAGAACAGTTGGTATGTTGGTTATGATAATAATTATCTTGCAACTTTCTGGGTTGGAAAGGACAACAATACAGCGACAAATTTAACAGGTAGTTCTGGAGCATTGGTGTTGTGGGCTGACTGGTATCAGCGAATTAGCCAACCCTGACAAATATTGTCATATTGTTGATATAATAAACAATGTAAGCGCTATTGTGGTCGTCTTTACACATATAAGTGACTAAATAGTTCACAAATACCCTAGATTGTAGGTAAATGTGAATTCAGTCACATATATCAATGACTTTTAATTATTTAATAACAATTGAAAAGTGACCATTTATAAATGCTGTAAATAACTTAGATTTTGATCTCTCTCTTGTCTAATTTTGTTTACAGTTTTTTTTGCCTGCTGATTTTGAATATTCATTTGAAATATTAAGTGAAACAATTGACCCTGTAGTATGCTTTAGGGTTTAAAATGTGCTTTTTAAATTGAGAAAGTCGTGAAAATAGGCAAACTTTCCACATCAGTTGGATTAGATATTCAAACATTAAGGTATTATGAAATCCAGGGTTTGTTAAACGAACCCAAGCGTTTAGACAATGGCTATCGCGATTATCCTGAAAATGCCATCACCCGATTGCAATTTGTTAAAAAAGCCAAATTGGTGGGGTTTACCCTCAAAGAAATTAAAGAATTGTTGGCTATTCAAGTTACTAAGGATGAACATACTTGTCAAGAAGTCAAAGTGTTTACTCAGGCCAAGTTACAAGAAATTGAAACTAAAATTAATGAACTTTCATCGATTAAAAATGCTTTAGAAAAAATCCACACCTCATGTTGTGGTGGCAATGAAACCGCAGCCCATTGTTCTATCTTATCAGCCTTGGAGAGTTAACATGATAGATTTTCTTAATAATTTTTATTATCTGGCATTGGATGCCTCTTTTTGGTTGGTCATCGGTTTGTTTATTGGTGGCTTATTTAAAACGTTAATCCCCACAGAGTTTTTAAACAGACACTTGAGTCAACCAGGTTTTTCTTCGATTGTTAAAGCAGCAATACTTGGTGCGCCGTTACCACTGTGTTCCTGTGGTGTTATTCCCGCAGCAATGGCATTGCGTGAGGCTGGCGCGTCTAAACCCGCTACAACCTCTTTTTTGGTTTCCACACCTGAGACAGGCGTAGATTCTGTATTTATAACTTATGCCATGATGGGGCCATTTATGGCGGTTTCCCGACCTATTATTGCCATCGTGTCGGCCATTACAGCCGGTAGCCTAGTTAGTTTTTTTGACAGTGAAACTGATGATGTTGTTGCAGAAAAAGTTGATTCCAGTTGTTGTGCATCGAAAAATAAGCCATTAGCACCCAAAACCACAACTTGTTGTTCAACAGAAGATACTGCAGAGATTATGGGTGAGCATGAACATCAAGAAACCTCATGTTGCTCACAAGAAAACGAAACAATCCAGAAGCCTTTAATGGCCAAGGTGATTGGTGGGGTCAAATACGCTTTTACTGACTTATTGGACAATATTGTTTTTTGGTTGGTGATTGGACTTGCATTTGCTGCAGTGGTAGAAACTTTTATACCCAGTGATATGCTGATAAAATATGGCACGGGCTGGACAGGAATGTTGGTGATGCTCGTGGTTGGAATCCCCATGTATGTCTGTGCTACAGCTTCAACACCTTTAGCAGCAGGTTTCCTATTGGCGGGCATATCTCCAGGTGCAGTGATTGTGTTCTTGCTAGCAGGACCAGCCACTAATATGGCAACTTTGGGTATTATTCAACAACAAATGGGTAAACGAACCATGTTTTTGTATCTAACAGCTATCATGATTATAGCCCTTATCAGTGGCTATGTAATCGATGCTTTGGTGGCTTTGTGGAATATTGATATCTTTGAACACATCAGTGTAAACCATGGGCATATACCAGAATTCATACAGATTTTTTCATTGCTCTTGTTGTTCGTGGTGTCTTTAAGAAAACACATCAAACTAGGAATGAATAAAGAAGTTATCAATTAGTTTGTGGTGAGACTTACATAGACTCAGAAGCCCCGATTCAAATTGTTTATTTGAGTGAAATAATTGCATCCATCTCAACCATAGAATCTTTGGGCAAACCCGCAACTTCAATTGCAGCTCTGGCAGGATATGGTTCTTCAAAATATTCTGCCATGATTTCATTTAAGGTGGCAAAATGAGACAGGTCTTGTACGAATATATTTAACTTAATGGTGTTTTGTAAACTGGTGTTGGCAGCTATGGCTATGGCTTGTAGATTTCTGAATACTTGATGAGTTTGTTTGGAAAAATCGTTTTCTTGCATCTCACCGGTTTCAGGAATAATCGGGATTTGCCCAGAAGTAAACAACAAGTCATTGTGTACTACTGCTTGTGAGTAAGTACCTATGGCGGCAGGGGCGTTTTTAGTATGTATTATTTTTTTCATTTGAATTCTTTCCTTGAAGCTTTTAACACTTCTGGTAGTTGTCTTAGTTTGTATAAAATATTTTCCAGTTTCTCGGTATTGGCGATACTTAAATGGAACTCTAATCCTGAATAATTTCCATCTCTGTCCACTTGCTCAAATCGTTCAATATTTCCTTCATTGTCAGCCACAACACTGGCCAGTTTTGCTAACACGCCTTGCTTATTAATAACATCCATTTTGAGGGTGGTTTGAAACATCATGTTTTTTTCCAAATCCCATTTCATTTTGACCATTCTTTCTGGACTTTTTTCTAATTCTTCTAAATTTGCACAGTTTTTCCTGTGTACTACAATCCCTTTTGCATGGCTTAAATAGCCAATAACTTCATCGTTGACAATGGGTTCGCAACACTGTGGGTAATTGATGATTGAACCTTCTTTACCGGTAATTGCAAATGATTCTTTGGGTTTATAGGTTTTATCAATTTTACGTTGCTTTAATAAAGGCAACATTTTCCTGGCAGCGATTGAAGGCAATAGTTCTGCAAAGGCAAATGACTTTAGCAGCTCATCCATGCTGTCTTTTTTGTAGTATTTTAAAACCCGTTTTATAGATCGTTTATCCAAGGATTCAAAAGAGTAGCCATAGGTGTCCAGTGCTCGATCAATCATTTTATGACCAACGAAAATAGCATCTTCGTCTTTGATTTGTTTTAATGAATGGCGTATAGCTGTTCTGGCTTTACTGGTTGTTACATGTTGTAACCATTCGGTTTTCAGGCTGATTTCATCTCCAGTGATAATGCTGATTGTTTGACCTGTTTTTAATTTTTGTTTTAATGGCGCAACTTCGTCATTTACTTTAGAAGAAACAGCTTTAATTCCAATATTTGTATGGATGCTAAAGGCGAAGTCCAAAACAGTTGCATTGATGGGTAATTGTATTATCTTGCCTCTCGGTGTAAATACATAAATTTCATCGGTGATTAAATCACGTTTCATGTCTTCGTAAAATTCTAATGAACTTCCTGTTTCTTTTTGTAGATTTAGCAAGCTTCCCAACCAATTTCTGGCCAGATTCAATCGAGTGCTGGTATCTGAGTTATCGGTTTTATACATCCAATGCGCAGCGACACCTGATTCACAAACCTTGTCCATTTCAACTGTTCTTATCTGGATTTCAATGGCCAATCCAAAGGGTCCAGTGACCAAGGTATGTAGCGATTGATAGCCATTGCTTTTTGGAATGGCGATATAGTCTTTAAAACTGTGTTCTCTGGGTGCATACAAACCATGAATAACACCCAGCGCAATATAACAATCTTGTACAGTCTTAACAATCACTCGAATACCAAAAACATCATGAATTTGTTCAAAGGACAGATTTTTCTTTTTTTGTTTGTTGTAGATACTATACAGAGATTTTTGTCTGCCATCCACTTCTCCGGTTAAGTGCGAATGCAATAAAGCTTTAACAATTTTTTTATGAATTTTTGTGATGGCCTGTTTTCTGTTGCCAGAAATTTCTCTTACATTGTTGGAAATTTTCTCTGCGACATTGGGGTGCAATGCAAAAAAGGCATGGTCTTGCATTTCGTTCTGAATTTTGGTTAATCCCAATCTTTCTGCTATCGGCGCAAATACTTCTAGTGTTTCTCTTGCTATGCGTTTGCGACTGGATTCGCTCATGGCGCCGATGGTGCGCATATTGTGCAATCTATCGGCCAGTTTAATGATAATGACACGTACATCTTCTGCCATGGCAAATAACATTTTTACAAAACTTTCTGCCTGTGCTTCTTGTAAGTTTCTAAACTTTAACTTGTCTAACTTTGTTATTGCCTGAACCAAATATGCCACGGTTTTATTGAATTTTTTGACCAGTTCTCTTTCAGTGACTTCTGTGTCTTCAATTGTGTCATGCAAAATGGCAGCACAAAGTGTATTAATATCAAAATTTAATTCTGATAAAATAGTAGCGACGGTCAATGGATGGGTTATATAAGGCTCGCCTGATCTTCTGAACTGCTTACAATGAGCTTTAGCGCCAAAATGAAAGGCTTTTTTTAATAAAAGTTGTTGGCTTTGATTGAGATAACTTCGCGTGTTGTTGGTGAGCGATTTATAAGCAGAGACAACCGCAGGATGTTTTAAAATAGCCGTGACATCAGAATCAGTCACGGCTTGAGGTTTTGTATTGGTTTAAATGTTTCTAGGGAGTTTCCTGGTTTTGGAATCAAAATGTGATTAAGAGTGCTAGAAAGTGATAGTGATATTAAGCAAAAAAAACTTGTAGTTTCCTTATTGGAAATGATTAGTTTTTTTTGCTTGCTAGCTGCATTAATAGCTTGTGCTGTTATCATATTTCAATTTCAAAATTGGGAATCAAATTTTACATCATTTGAGAATCTTGCTCTTCAGCTGCGGCATTCCATTCGTCTAACTCTCTTGCTCGTTTCTCTTCTGCTTCCAATTCTTTTAGTTTTTCTTCTGTCATCAAACCAGCTGCAATTTCACGCAAAGCCAATACAGTAGGCTTATCGTTTTCTTCTTCGACCAAAGGTGCTTGACCATTGGCAATTAGACGTGCACGTTTGGCAGCCAATTGCACCAAGGCAAAACGATTTTCAACATGTTCTAAACAATCTTCAACTGTAACTCTTGCCATTATTGTTTCCTATTCATATAAAGCGACCGCGTATATTACCAAAAAAGTATAATAAATTATAGTAACTATACAGCTAGCTCCATAAAATCTTCATTTCTGCGTTAAAAATAATCATTTATGCTTATAAATTCATATTTTAAGCCTTGAGATGAAGTATTTCAGGCGCCACTTGAACAGTTACACCTGTTATTTAGTAGTTGTACTATCTCAATGATTTTAGAGTGTTTTTGTAGTTTTCCTCAATAATTCCACTCAATTGATTTACTTTTTCACCGATAAGGTATGTTTGAGCAGGAATTTGATTGTTTGCGAATATTAAGGTGTCTAAAATTTGCACCCTTGTTAAATGCGTTAACATGGCATGGCATGTGTCGATACTTATCCAATTCGCTTGTTGGTTTTTTGCAATTCCAGCAACTGGCAATTGACACGATAAATTGCCGCCTTGGACAGATTGGTTCCACAACATTGTCCCCACATTTTGGGCGTAGGAATTGCTGGCAATTACCCTTTGTTGTAAGTGCAATCTTTGCGAATATTCCAAGATTTGTAATTCTTGAAAAGGGTTAATCAAAATATGGCTATCTGAGCCTATGGCCAAGCGACCATTTTGTTTGACAAACTGAGATAAAGGAAAAACACCATCACCCAAATTGGCTTCAGTCATGGGGCAAATTCCTGCGGTGGCTTTTGATTGGGTAATTAGTTTTATTTCTTTGTCATTTAAGTGCGTAGCATGAACCAAACACCAGTTTTTATTTACATCAAAATGGTGGAACAATAACTCAACAGGGCGCATATTCGTGTGTTCAACAATTTGTTCAACTTCTGCGGTTTGTTCCGAAATATGTATGTGAATCGGTTGGCCCACATTTAATTCATCCAGAACTGTTTTTATTTGTTCAATCGAGACCGCCCGTAAAGAATGAAAACAAATGCCCATATTTTGTTCTGGATACAATTGTTTTTCTAAAGAGCGATACAATTCAATATATTCATCGGTATTTAATTTAAATCGCTGTTGTATTTCATTCAAAGGAGAGCCATCGATATGCGCTTGAGTGTATAGAACAGGCAATAATGTTAACGCAATGCCGACATCATGTGCGGCTTTAATAATAGCCAAAGACATGTTTTCAGTATTATTTCTATCACTTAAATCTCTATGGATATAATGAAATTCACACACTGAAGAATAGCCTGCTTGTAACATTTCAGAATAGGCATAACAAGCGATATGGTACAGTTGGTCTGCATCAATTTGATTGGCATATTGATACATTAAATCCCGCCAAGACCAAAAGCTATCATTGTCAGAAGTTTTGTATTCTGTCAAACCAGCCATTGCCCGTTGAAATACATGAGAATGGTAATTGGGCATTGTTGGAATGACACAATCCAACATATTATCACTGCTCTTGGCCTTGCAATTGGTATCAACAGCAGAAAATAGCCCATTGGCATCAACATGGATACGTACATTGGACTGCCAACCATCCGGCAATAAAGCTTGTTTGAAGAAATAGTTTTTCACGTTAATATTATAAATATTTTCTAATCAAATTAATAATTAAAGTGGAATCTAAGGCTAAATTAGTTTTTTCTTGTATCAATTGGCAACAATGAGTATTTGCCTTGGTTTTCATTGAGTAATTGATTAATTTTGACAAAATTTTCCTGCACGGCCTCAAGATTCAAAAACTTCCCAATGATACTTCTGTTTTTGAAAACAATAATTGTAATGTTAGTGTTGGTTGCAATGGGATCTATTTTGGTTAAATAAACATCAGATGGTTTGTCGTTAAATGACGGGACAAAGGTTAAGGCAATTTCTTTCAGTTTTAACTCTTTGCCTAAATCTTCTAATTCTTTTTTGCGTTTATCAAAGGAATAGTTGGTTTCATTGGCGTAAATTAAATAGACCTTTAAAAATCGACCTCTTATTTTGCTTTGTTTTTCTAGCTCTAATAACCAGTCTTTAATTTTTTGAGACTGGATATTGTTAACAAAATACATGATGCCAAAATGCCTTCCATACTTGCAAACAGGGCAGGTTTTAGTGCCTTTATCTGGCCCCCAGGCGTGATAAGGGGTTATAGAGGGGAAATTTTCACCAATCATTAGCCCTAATTGAATACTTGTATCATCAACAGGATAATTGGGAATGTTTAATCCTAGAATAATATTGTGCTCAGCAATAATCATATCCTCTGAAACCATGGTTCTTAGCAATCCGCTACCACCCCTGTTTTTAGCTTTTTTCCTTTCTGCGGTTGTCAGTAGCGGGTCATAGTTAAAAACCAATTTATCAACATAGTATTCATCTGTAATATTGGGTTCTTTTACCGATAAATGTATGTGAGCTGGTTGACTTTTATTGCGATAGGCCTTGGGTTTAATTGTGTATATTGAATAATTGCCATCAACATCTGACTTTACCCAACCACGTATGTACCCATGTCTAATGGCTTTTTTGTTTAGCCCGCTCTTGTTCTTATAATCTCCGTTTTCATCAGTTTGCCAGTAATATACGAGTACATTGTTAGCTGGAGTAACTCCATCATTTTGTAAAATTTTACCCGTAATTAATAATTTTTGGTTGCCGCTATTCCATGCAGGGCTGTAACTGACTGGTGAGATGTTTGAGGGCATATCGATATACATTAATTCACAACCATCACATCCACCTCCGACAAGGTTTTCTTGTGCCGAACTAATTAGTGAGATTGTTAAAAGCAATAATACAGCAAATCTGCTTAAAGTTAATTTCATGATTTTTCCAAAGTTAAAAAAACCAATATTAACAGTATAAATTTTATGATTTTCCTTAGATGTTCTAAGCTGTGTATGTTTTTACTTAAACTGAGTGTTAAATTCCTTGCGGTAGTTTCTACTTAGCCTTAATAAAGTATTGTCATTGAGTTTAATGTCATAATCTCCATTAGATCGAGAGTGAATGCTCAGAATTTTAGATTTATTTACTATGGTTGATTTGTGAATTCTAATAAAATCATCGCTATCTAATTTTGTCAAAATACTTGATAAACTTGAAGGATATAAATATTTTTTGTTTTCAACCCAAATACCGACATAGGGTGTCTCGGCTGCTATCCAGTCTATGTCATCAATCGCTATGACATGGGTGTTTGTTCCTTGTTTAATTGAAATACTCTTGATTGTCTTGTTGTTTTTTGGCTGAATATTTAAAGAATAATATCTGACAATCAAATACATCAAGCCATAAATTGTTAGAATAAAAACAAAATCTTGGGTGAATTTTTTCTTGATTAAAAATTCGAAAGGTACGGGTGAGTCCATAAATACTTGTGCAACTAAAGCTATCAACCAACTGGCTATTACGATATGTATGATTACAATGGGAATAAGATAAATCATAATTTTGGTCAGGTTGATTTCTTTCGAAATCTTGAAATTATCGCTCGATTTCAGCATGGAACTATAAATAAAAATTGGAACAATTAATAATACTATGGGAATTTTGAACAATATGGATTCAGACAAATAATAAGATTGATTGAAAATCAGCGAAGCTAAATAATCGTGTACCATCATCAGCACAATTGTTGATAGAACAAAGATTGCGAGAATAATTTCTAATTTGAGACTCTTAAGTTTATTTTTAAATAGTTGCATAGACGTTATTATATCAATATAAGCATGAATTTGGTAAAATGCGCCTCTTTTTGAAAATATAGAATAATTATGGGCTTCAAATGTGGCATTGTTGGTTTACCCAACGTCGGAAAATCAACCTTATTTAACGCACTAACCAAGGCTGGCATAGATGCGGCTAATTATCCTTTTTGTACAATTGAACCCAATGTAGGAATGGTCGAAGTGCCAGATCCCCGTTTGGATAAATTGTCAGAAATAGTTAATCCAGAACGTGTATTGCCAACAGTAATGGAATTTGTAGATATTGCAGGGTTGGTTGCCGGTGCTTCAAAAGGCGAAGGCTTGGGCAATAAGTTTTTATCCAATATCCGTGAAACCGATGCAATTGCACATGTTGTTCGTTGTTTTGAAGACGATGATGTGATTCATGTTGAAGGTAAAATTTCCCCATTGGATGATGTGGAGACCATTAATACTGAATTGGCTCTGGCGGATTTGGATTCGGCAGAACGTGGGTTGCACAAAGCACAAAAACAAGGCCGTTCAGGCAACAAAGAAGCCCAAGCAAGAGCCGTAACTTTAGAAAAGATCGTCGCTCAATTGTCCGATGGAAATCCAATACGCGCAATGGGTTTACCCAAAGAAGAAAGAGAAGTCATCAGGGAATTTAGTTTTATTACCGCAAAGCCGGTCATGTATATTGCCAATGTGGCAGAAGATGGGTTTGAAAATAATCCATTTCTTGATACTGTCCGCGAAATGGCAGCAGCAGAAAAATCTTCAGTGGTTCCAGTTTGTGCAGTAATTGAATCTGAAATTGCAGTGCTGGATGATGAAGACAAAGAAATGTTTATGGAAGAGTTGGGATTAACTGAAGCAGGTCTTGATCGCGTGATTAGAGCAGGACATGATTTGTTAGGCTTACAGACCTATTTTACCGCTGGGGTAAAAGAAGTCCGCGCATGGACATTTAAAGCCGGTTCTACTGCTCCTCAATGTGCTGGTGTCATTCATACTGATTTTGAAAAAGGCTTTATCCGTGCAGAAACCATGGCCTATGATGATTTTATTGAATTTAAAGGCGAAGCCGGTTGTAAAGAAGCAGGTAAATTGCGTTTGGAAGGCAAAGATTATCTGGTTAAAGAAGGCGATGTATTGCACTTTAGATTTAATGTCTAAATAACGGTTGATATCACTTCATTGGTTTCCTTTCTCTGCGTTCAAAAATGGTCATTTACACTTGTAAACTCACATTTTTAGCCTTGATGAAGAAAACCACTAAAGCAATCTAAACAGTTATTGCTTAAGATTAATAAAAAGATCAAAAGCAAGTATCGCACGGCGGGCATGGAAGAGAAAGGCCAAGAACTTTAAATCTATTATTGCTTGTGATAACATTTAAAATCACTAAAACAATTTAAATGGAAACAATAATATTGATCAATGTACTGTTAATAAGTTATTAGGAAAGATATGAGATTAAGTTTGGTTTTGATATTCTGTTTTATATTGGTTGGCTGTTTTTATGAAAGTAATTTGCCAGATGGCCCTTATATCGATATTTCTTATGAAGAATCTTTAAAGCAAAGTATTATTCATGTAGATAATTCGAGATTAAAATTAAGAAATATTGAACTGTCGGATGGTGTTAATTTTGATGAGGCTAACACAATACTTGATAATTTCTACTTGTCAGGTAAAGCTGATGGTTGTGGTGCTCCAGGTAATGTTGTAGACAGCGGGAAGCAATGGAAAGCTGCTACTTTTATTGGTATGGTTCCTAAACGTTCGCATCCTATTTTTATAGATAAAAAAACTGGAGCTATTAAGCGAGATAACGAAATATTACTAACGAATCCAAAAACACTAATATTTAATGACCCAATCTATTATATTGATGCAAAAATGCAATTAAAGAAGGTTGATGAAAGTTTACGAAAGCATCCTAAGAAAAAATTGAAACTAAACGAAAAAATAAGCAGCTAATTGAGTGTTATCCTAAATTCTTTTCTGCGTCCGCTGTGCCGCCGTGCGATAACATGCTTTTGATCTTCATCTGCGTATATCTGCGTCATCCGCGGACAAAAATCTTTTAATCTTGTTCTTCTCTCGATAATATAGCTCCCATGCAAAAAATAAAAAAATACATTCTTCCGACATTGCTATACAGTGCTGTAGCCGTTTCCTTGTTTTTTATCTACCAAACACAGATAAAAATAATGACACAAGAAGTTTCAGCACGCGATATTGACCCGGATTGTGATATTGTCATGTTCACAACAGAATCTTGCCCGTATTGCAAAAAAGC
>JAJRQG010000037.1 GCA_024280395.1 Gammaproteobacteria bacterium
ACCAGTTCTGCTTCTGCCAAATAATGGGTGGACATAATGATTAGACTGTCTTTTTTTAATTGGCCAATGATATTTCTGAATTCAATGATCAAATGTGGATCTAGCCCGTTTAAGGGTTCATCCATAATTAACAGTTTTGGTTTATTCAATATTGCTTGAGCCAGATTCAATCGTTGTCGATATCCCAAAGATAATTGATTGGTTCTTTTGTTGGTAACTGCTTGTAATTGACAAAGTAAAATTACTCTTTCTATAGATTGTTCTGTGTCGATTATTTGTTTGATATTTGCAATCAATTCTAATTGTTCTAAAACAGTTAATTCCGCAATCACCAAAGGTATTTCTGGCATAAAGCCAATTTGGGACAAATAAGAAATTCTGTTGTTTTCAGCATCAATACCGTTCAACGTCACTGAACCCGTCTGGCAATACAGCACTGCAGCCATAGATTTCAACAAAGTTGACTTCCCTGCTCCATTGGGACCCAATAAAGTCACCATTTGAGGGTTAGATAAATTTAGACTGATATCCTGCAATATGTTTTGCTTTTTATAAGCATAATTTAAAGAATTCAGATTTAAATTTATATCAGACATTTTTAGTCAGTGATTGAATAAATTGTGTAACATCTGCTGAAATATCGCCATCATCTAATGCACAATCAATGGTGGCTTGGATGTAACCCAATTTGTGCCCACAATCGTAACGTTTGCCTTTTAAAGTCGCGGCATATAAATTGTCTGGTTTGTTTAATAGCATTGCCAAAGCATCGGTTAACTGTATCTCTCCGCCTTTATCGCTCTGGGTATCTTCTAACAACCCAAAAACTTCTGGCGAAAGTACGTATCTTCCAATCACACCTAAATTACTGGGTGCATCTTCCAATGCTGGTTTTTCTACAATCGTTTCTATAACATTGACGTCCGAGCCATTGTTGTTGATGTCTGCAATTCCATATTGTGAAACCCTGTCATCAGGTACTTCTTCTACTGAAATAACACTCGCACTGTTTTCTATCGCGGCATCAATCAGTTGTTTGGTAGGGTTATCGCCACCTGGCTTAATAAAATCATCGGCAAGAATTACTGAAAAATATTCATCACCAATAATGTCTTTGGCTTGTAAAACAGCATGTCCCAACCCCAAGGGTTCGCCCTGAGGAATAAATACACGGGTTATGCCTGATGGGATAGTGGTTAATTTATCCAGTAAATGTTGTTTGCCTTCACTGTCAAATTTTTTCCGCAACAAGGGTTTTGGATCAAAATGGTCACTGATGGCATGTTTGCTGGCACTGGTAATAAAAATCAAGGTAGTAATGCCTGCAGCTATGGCTTCTTCTACTGCGTATTGAATCAAAGGTTTGTCAATAATCGGTAACATTTCTTTGGGAATAGATTTTGTGGCAGGTAAAAATCGTGTCCCCATTCCACCTACAGGAAAAACTGCTTTGGTAATTTTTTTCATATTTATTGTTGCTTCTCTTTTGATTTTTGACCATCAACTAATTTTTGTCTGTTTACTAAAGATAAGCTGGCTTGATGAACAAACTCTGGTACCAATTTCTTAATTAATTGAGTCAATTCAGGTTCTTTAAAATTGATGGCAAACTTTATGGCTTGATTGAGTTGCTCTTCATATTTATCAATCTGCTTAAGGCTTGATGAAATATGATAAATCTTGTCATGACTGGTGTGTTTTAATTCTTCCACATCATAGTAAAGCTGCTCGTGCAATTTTTCTCCAGGTCGCAATCCCGATATCACCACATCAATATCAACATTGGGAGTTTTCCCAGACAGACCGATCATTCTATTGGCCAAACTCATGATGCTTATGGGCTTACCCATGTCTAATACATGAATATCACCATCAGAACCCAATACCATCGATTGTACAATTAACTGACAGGCTTCTTTGATGGTCATAAAATAACGAGTCATATCTTCATGTGTAACGGTCACAGGGCCGCCTTTGGCTATTTGCTCTTTAAATAAGGGCACAACACTTCCTGCTGAGCCCAGAACATTGCCAAATCGCACGATAATATAATCAGTTTTCGATTGTTTGTTGATATACTGACAATAGGTTTCTGCAATGCGTTTGGTCGCTCCCATAATGCTGTAAGGGTTAACCGCTTTGTCGGTTGAGACCAAGACCATTTTCTCAATTTCAAACTGGTTACAAATATCAACGATGTTTTTTGTCCCAACGACATTATTGATGAACCCTTCACATGGCATCTTTTCTAACAATGGCACATGTTTATAAGCTGCTGCATGAAAGACAATATCGGGTTTAACTTTTGAAAACACTTGAAATAAATGCGCTTTATCGGTGACATTAACCAATAGACTTTGAACGATTAGATCGCTGTTGGCTTCATTGAGTTCACGATCAATTTGGTACAAGTTATATTCGGAGTGGTCAATGATACACAGGCTTTGTAAATCTAATTTAGCCAGTTGTCTGGCCAGCTCAGAACCTATTGAACCACCTCCTCCTGTAATAAGAATGGATTTTCCTTGCACTCTTTTTGCAACATTCGACCAGTCAATGGAAACTTTCTCTCGCCCCAATAAGTCGTCAATGGTGACCGGTAATAATTTTGAAATTTCAAATCCTTGCTCGGTAATTTTATCCAAATCTGGTAAAGTCAATAATTTACATTGGCTAGACATACTGCTATCTACAATCAGTTTCATCTGTCCGGTTGTGGGGTTTTCCTGTGCAATGACAATCACCTGAACATTGTATTTGTGGGCAAGCTTTTCGATGTCTTTGACTTTTCCAAGAACTTTTACACCACGTAAATCAGATCCTTTAAATTTATCGCTGTCATCGACAATGCCTATCACATGGTACAAACCCGATGCCTGAGCGTGCCTGATAAACATATCGGAGATCCGTCCTGCACCCACCAATAAAACTATTTTCTTATCTTGAATAATATTCAAACTTGAATCTTTGAAAACACGATAAGCTAAACGAGGACCGCCCCACAATACCATCAAGATAACTGGATACAACAACAATACAGTTCTTGGGAGACCATCTGCTCGGTAGATTAAAAATAAAACAAACCCAATAACAATGGTTCCCAATATTGCAGATTTAGCAATATTGACCAAATCAGGAATACTCGCAAAACGCCATATTCCACGGTATAAATTAAAATAGTAAGCAATGGTTCCTTGAATAACAATCACCAAAGCAAAATCCAAGCCAAACCAATTTAGCTCTGGTGCATCAGCCCAAATGCTATATCGAATAGCATAACTAATCATCCATGCCAACCATGTCATAAACAGGTCATGAAGTACTACCGCAGTTCTTGGATGAATTATTTTCATGAAGCTATTTTAACGGTGAAATTGTTCAAATTTTGTTTTATTTTGAAAATAAAACCACAAAAATGCCAAAATAAGGGTTTCTATGACCAATACGATGAGTTGAGTCAACAAACCAGCTTGGTTAAAGTGTAGAAACAAGGTAAGCAAGACCAAAACCATGGTGACAAACGCATAATATAGTGTCACTGAGACATGAGATTTGCCATTGCGTATCAATAATTGAAACAAGTGTAAGCTATGGGCTTGAGTAATGGGTTGTTTAAAATAAAGTCTAGCAAATAGTGTCAAAGTGGTATCCACGATAAAAACCAAATGAAATGATATAACCAATATCTCTCCAAATATTTGATTTGAGATACCATATAAGGCAATGACACCCAGTAAAAAAGCCACACTGAGACTTCCTGAGTCACCCATAAACATTTTGGCTTTGGGAAAATTAAACAATAAAAAAGCAAACAAACAAACCACAAAGAACGATATATCAAGAGTAATTAGAGCAAATCTATCCGATAGCAACAAGTAGGCAAAGAAATATCCCAACGCCGTAATTAAGGCGTGACTCACAGCCATCCCATCAGCTCCATCCATAAAATTATACAGATTCAACCACCATACAAGCCCAATAACATAAACAGCCAGTACTAAGATGCTAACTTCTTGCGTATTAAAAGCCAAATACACATAGACAACAGAAACGAAAGCCACAACCAATAGCCGTAACTTCGCAGAAATGGGCTTAAAGTCATCATACCCACCCAGCAGTAACAATATGCTCAGCAACAAGACTACTATTTGACGATTGAAAATCTGACCAAATGGGTTAAATAGCAAGAAAAAAATAACGGGTAGCATAAAAACCATACCAGCAGCAGTTGGAATAGTTTTATTGTGTAATTTTCGGGTTTCATCCGGGTGATCAAACCAATGAAATTTATGGCACAGTTTCAAGTAGATATATAACATCAATGCTGTTATAAAAAACGCAATAACTTGATAAAATAAAATACCACCAACCATTAGATTATTCGGTTTCTAAACCATATATGGGTTTAACCGTTCCCCAGGATTTACAACTGGGACATTGCCAATGCAGTTTCTTAGCACCAAAGCCACACTTTCTACAACGGTGATTGGGTTTCTTATCCAATAATTTATTGACCAATTGTTCTAATACCTGAAACTTTGTTACATCATCAGTGTTTTTGGCATTTTTTTGTAAGTTAAGTTTCAACAACAAGTCCAAACCTCGCACCGATGGCTTGCTGACTAATTGTTCTTCTACAAACTGTTCTGCTTTGGCAATACCATCGTCTTTTTTATAAATCTCAGCCAATACCAATACTGGAGAAATGCCTTGGTAAGTTTGAATAAATTCCAATAAAAATTCTTTGAATAGTTTA
The DNA here is from genome assembly GCA_024280395.1 of Gammaproteobacteria bacterium. Taxonomy (GTDB): domain Bacteria; phylum Pseudomonadota; class Gammaproteobacteria; order Xanthomonadales; family Marinicellaceae; genus NORP309. The sequence goes on from JAJRQG010000037.1 coordinate 4,757, forward strand.
CATTTTTTTAATTGCGCATAACAAAATGACATATCGTCTAAATATTCTGAAGCGAAAACATCGTCAAATTCAATGGCTTGGTGATAGGCCTCGATGGCTTTTTTCCATTTTTTAGATTCTCGGAATTCTCTTGCTTGTATTAATTTTGCACGAACACATTTGGGATTAGTAGACAATGCAGAAAGCAAATAACTTTGGGCATTTTTATTGTCATTATTGAGCAAATGTTTTTCTGCCAATTCGCAATTGAAATGGGCAATATCATTGGTCATTTTTCGACCCGAAACCACTTCATATCTAGATGCTGCTTTAATGGCGTCAGCCCAGTCTTGCTCTTGTTGATAGACTTCACACAAAGAATACAAAGCCTCAGGCGTGTAAGCTTCGATTTCTACCAACTCAGTAAACAACACCTCTGCTCTGTCCAGCAAGCCCGCACTCATGTAATCTTTGCCCATGGCCAGCAATGCTTTGGTGCGATAATCTTCTGTTAAATTGGGTTGAGAAATCAAAGATTGATGTAATTTAATGGCTTTGTCTACTTCACCTTTTCTGCGGTATAAATTACCCAGAGCCAATTGCGGCTCAAAAGTCTCTGATGAGGTTTTTGCCAGTTCGATAAATACATCGATAGCACGTTCAGAGTCGTCATTTAAAAGATAATTTAAACCCTTGAAATAGCTGTGATTCAACTTTTCTAGACGTTTAAGGTTTTTCCTTTCAATTTTAAATTTATTCAGATTAATGCCAATCATTATCCCTATTAGAGCAGCAAGAATTGCACCAACCAGTTCAATCATTGGAGATTTCTGAACTGCTAAATTCCAATCTTTTTTGTTCGAGTAATTTCCTATTTTTTCGTGATAATTTTCTGATTTGTGATTTTAACGGCATGTGAAAACTGAACAAAGCCATTAACAACCCTATTAACAATCCCATAAACAAAGTCAATATTAGAGCAAAGCCCAAAGAAAGTTCAAAAGTCATAAAATACAAATCAACCATCACTTTGTCTGTATTCAATCCACTAATAGTGATGGAAAAAACAATAAGTGAAACAGCAATAACAAACAGTATCAATCGTTTAAATAGCAACATAATTTTTTATCGGTAATACAAGTTATACACTATACCAAATCTCGAAAATTAATTAAATTAATTCCTCAGCAATTGAATTAAATAAGAATTTTTAGAAAAACGTTTTTTTTTGACACCAAGGAATTGTGATACAATTAAAATGCAATGCCAGTTATTAAAAACACAGGGAACATCTATGACTCAGAAATCTAAACATAAACGTGCAATCATCATTGTATTGTTCTTACAATTATTAATTGTACCTTGTACAGCAACGAATAAAAACACTAAAACCTTACCCGTAACAAAAAGTGTACTTACTAATACCAGTTATATCAATTTTGTACAGTTTCCTGCTTTATTTAATCCAGCTGAAATGTGTTGTCGTGATTTTGATGGCGACAATTCCGAAGATGATGTTTATGGTGATATTTTGGCCCTTAATGCTGGGTTTGGAAATGATATTTCAGTCGATTTAAGAGCTGGCTTGTCTATAGGAAATCTTTCTCCCATTATTGACTGGACCACTGCTCCAGTGACTAATACAGCAAACAATGTTTCCATGCAAGTCTATTTGGGCAATTGGACTGGAGACAAGAACTATATTGAACGCTCTGCTGGTTTGGGATTATTTAGCATTGATGAGTCTTTACCCAGTATTGACAATATTTTCAATGGCAATGTTTTAAATAATGGAGATATTTCGGTAATGGGTGATGCCTTAACTCTTCCAATCGTTCTAGGACCTCAAGGAATTGTCCTTGCAACTTTGTCAGATGTACAAGTTGACGGCAACTTACGTTTTGAACAAGATGATTGTTTGGGTATTTGTTCATCCAACAATACTGGAGGA
>JAJRQG010000038.1 GCA_024280395.1 Gammaproteobacteria bacterium
AATAAAGGTATTATTGATAATTAGTGGTGTTGAGTTTGCATCGTTATAAATCCCCGCCCCATTGCCATCTGCTTTATTGTCATTAAAGACACTGTTGAATAGTTGAGGAGATGAATTGTGGTTGTAAAGTGCAGCACCATTGGCATCGGCATGGTTGCCAGAAAACAATGTGGAAATCAATAAAGGGGAGGCATTGACAATGTACAATCCCGCTCCTTGATTTTGTGCTATGGTTTGATCTAGTTGCCCTGATAGGTCGAAGCTACTGGTTCCATTGGCATTGCCATCTCGAAATTCAATGCGGTCAAAACGAAAAGTTTTATCCACATTGTCCAAAACAAAAACATGGTAGGCATTTTCAGAGTTGCTGCCTACCACTAAAGGATCATCGTCTTGATTAAAGTCACCACTTAAAATAGGAGGCGCAGAACCAATATTAGCCCCCCCCAAAATCACCAACTTTTTCCCATCAGTATGAAACGCCCTATTTCTTGGATCACTGGTGTCACTGCCAGGTGGAAAATCTGTAGGAACATACACATAGCCTGTCGAATTTCCTATTAAAAGTGGATTTGATTGAACAAAAATAACATCTCCATCAACTGCCGCATCGATAGCTGGTTGAAGATTTGTAAATGCTGCCGATAAAGTTAAGCCATTTTTATTTTCAACAGACGCCTTTGATCCTTGATCGACATATATATTTTTAGCATTGGCGTTAAAGCATATGACTATTAAAATTGTAATGATTATTTTTTTCATAAATCCCCCAATTATTGTTTTTGTAAGGTGGGCTTTACCCACCATTATTAATTATAGAAACTACAATTTACCAATATTAACCATTTGTGGGTGAAACCCAGATGGCTCTTACTTAAGACCAAAGCTATTGATGATTAAATATAACTTAATTTCTATCTCTATCTCTATCTCTATCTCTATCTGCGTCATTCCCATGAAGATGGGAATCCATAATTACTCTATAATGACTAAAGGGCACCTCTATTAATTAATGATTTGTAAATCTGAGCCTAATTAATAGATGTACCCTAAATAACATTGAAAATCAGCAGTCCAGTTTCAAATAATGGATCCCCGCCTTCGCGGGGATGACGAAATATGGTGTTTCAAGTCTTAACTAAGTGCCTAACGGGTGAAACCCAGCAATAGTAGTGCCTCTATAAAGCCTTAAACTTAACAGCCGTAATTTAAATTAACTTTCAAACTGTAAGATTAGCACAAATTTATCAGGAGAAATTTACAAAAAGGGGTAGTTAAGGGGTAGTTAAGGGGTAGTTGAGGTGTGATGAAGTGTGAAAAACGGTTTTTAACAGGGCTTTAGAATGAATTTTTCTATTGTGGGTTTATCCACATGAATCATTGTTACCATCAACAAATATCCCGATATACCGATTTATGAAGTCGCTGACATTGGTTTGGTGGACGATTTGTTTAAGATTGTCCCTGAATTAATGGAGAAACTTTAAACCCAAGCACCGTCATTCCCGCGAAGGCGGGACCAAACAACAGGATAGTCGTTTTGTTATGCGCTAGCAACCCGAAGGGGTTGCTACACGGATGTAGCAAGTTAATCTATTATTTTGTACACGAAAAAAGGCTAAATATTGAACCTTTTTTTATTCGGAATCGGGACTTCAGTCCTACTTTTCAGCTTCTAAAAGTGGCAGGACTGAAGCCCCGATTCCAATGAATTTAAAAACAAGAAACTGTTACCTAAAACCTGAATTCATTCAAACCCATCGGCAAACACCCCTTCCACAAAATACTCATAAGCCCCTTTATCAATCGTGGTTTGATAAATTCTGGGAACATTGGCCAAATCTAATGTTGTAGTATTGGCGGTATTGTCACCACTATTAACCAAAGGACTGGTGGATAAGGGTACCAAACCATCATCAGCGGTGGCAAATTTATTATCCGCACCATCTGGGTCATTAAAATCAGTAAAGATGTCGCTGGCAACCAATCCTGAGCTTATTGATAAATCAGTGAAGTTAACAGTTGTATCAATACCCGCCCCTGTTCCATCTGAAGCATTGAAGGTTGATGTACTGTCTAATAATCCAGGTATAACAGTAATATTAGAATCAAAAATAAGCAAATCAGCTCCTCCAACAGTAACCGTATTGCCATAGAAAATGGTATTCCTTAGTACTGGTGGTGGGCTTATAATTGTTGGTGGAGTCCCAGAGACACCGGTATCTATTTCAGCATATAAACCACCACCACCTCTAAATATTGATTGACTAGCTCCTCCAGATGAGTTGCCGATAAAACTAATATTTATTAACTGAAACCGTACTCTGCCTGTGTTAATTGAGCTTAAACCACCTCCATTTCCTCTGGAATGGTTGTTGTAGAATAATACATTGGACAGGGTTGCCTGACTTCCATTTATAAACATACCACCCCCTGTTTCTGCAAGGTTTCCCGAAAAAACAACATTGGTTAATGAGTCTTGTCCAATTGCCGCGAAAAACCCAGCACCACCATTAAGAAACCCGGGTTTCCCAGTGACTTGATTGGAAATAAATTGCATATCGGTTAGTACATTTGTGGAGTTTTCAGACCAAATACCCCCTGCTGCTGTGAGTGCACTGTTGTGTTTAATATTCATATCATTGAGATGTAATCTGGTATCGCGAAAAAACATGCCTCCAGCTAAGTTATGACGAATAGTCCAACCAGAATAATTGATAAAACCATTGAGGTTATTTGCATTGCCACCTTGAATAGTTAAATTTTCAAAATTGGAAAAATTATTAGAACTTATGGCTCCTATTTCTACAACCACTACCATGACATGATAAGCATTTTCTTCATTGTTGCTGAATAGCAATGTCTCGCCACTTCCAGAAATCACATCATTGTCCAAAAAATCACCCGATAATATACTGGGTGTATTTAAATCCTGAACACCTGTAACTGGATCAAAACCGCCTTTAACAGTAATGCTCTTGTTTATATGAAAAGCCCTATTTCTGGGGTCTGTAGTGGATTCATCTGGGCTTTCGGTGGGTTTATAGATTCCTTGTGCTAAGACGACTGTATCGTCTTCTGTGGCACAATCTAAGCCGAATTGTAAATCTCTTAGAGCTGTATTCCAAGACCCACCTCCGCCAGTATTATCAGCCGCGGCAGCATCCACATGTATCATGATGTTTTCGCTGACTTCAAAAGCACCAATATCAATCAAACAAGCAGTGACACGAGGATGTAAAAAGGGATCCAAAAACTGGGTGTCTAAAAACCCACCGTTATAAGGATTTTGTATTGCCGTTAATAAAGTATTGGCGGTAGTCAAACCCTTGTTAAATAAAGGGCTGCCCGCAACAGGAACAAAGCCAGCACTTTCGATAAAAACTACGTTTCCATTGACAAGTGGTGTACTGTAAAAAATCTCAGGGTTTAATATGTCTTCAAACACAGCAGAGGCTGGTGTTGCTGATAAATCCACAAAACCAACACCACTTGCAATGCCACCACCATTGTCATCTGAGGCATTGTGAGTGGAATTGACATCGATATTCATGCCGCCAATATCAGAGCCATTTGCAGCTGTATTGTCATAAAAAACTGTATTAGACACCAACACAGGTGTGGAAGATTGATTAAACAGCCCACCACCATCACCTATAGCATCATTGCGAATAAAGGTATTATTGATAATTAGTGGTGTTGAGTTTGCATCGTTATAAATTCCCGCCCCATTGCCACCCGCTGTATTGTCATTAAAAACACTGTTGAACAATTGAGGAGATGAATTGTGATTGTAAAGTGCTGCACCATTGGCATCGGCATGGTTGCTAGAGAACAATGTGGAAATCAATAGAGGGAATGCATTGACAGTGTACAATCCCGCTCCCTGATTTTGTGAAATTAATGGGCTTGATATGGTATAACTAAAATTCCCTGTTCCATTGGCATTGCCATTACGAAACTCAATGCGATCAAACCGAAAGGTATCATCAACATTGTCCAAAACAAAAACATGGTAGGCATTTTCAGAGTTGCTGCCTCCTATTAAACCATCATCGTTATTAAAGTCACCACTTAAAATAGTGGGAGCGGTAAGAAAATATTGTCCTGATACGTTACCACCAAAAATTGCTAGTTGCTTTCCATCATTATGAAATGCCATATTTCTTAAGTCATTGGTGTCGCTACCAGGTGGGAAATCAGTAGGGATATACACATAACGTATCGCATCACCAAAGGTAGAGCGTCCCGCTTCAACTAGAATAATATCACCATTACTCGCCGCATCAATGGCTGGTTGTAGGTTTTTGAAACGCGCACCTGTCATAACATTACCAGTACTATCATTGCCAGTACCGAAGTCAACATATATAGTAGTAGCGTCGGCATTAAAGCAAATGACTATTAAAATTATAACGATTATTCTTTTCATAAATCCCCCAAATAAAAATTGTAAAATTGTAAGGTGGGTTTTACCCGCCATGGTTAATTATAGAAACTACAATTTACCAATATTAGCCATTTATGGGTGAAACCCGGATGGCTCTTACTTAAGACCAAAGCTATTGATGATTAAATATAACTTAATTTCTATCTCTATCTCTATCTCCGTCATTCCCATGAAGATGGGAATCCATAATTACTCTATAATGACTAAAGGGCACCTCTATTAATTAATGATTTGTAAATATGAGCTTAAACCCTAATTAATAGATGTACCCTAAATAACATTGAAAATCAGCAGTCGAGTTTCAAATAATGGATCCCCGCCTTCGCGAGGATGACGAAATATGGCGTTTCAAGCCTTAAACTTAACACTGTAATATTAGCACAAATTTACCTGAGACACGTTACAAACAGGGGTGGTTTAGGGGTAGTGAAGAACTAAAAAGAGGTTTTTAACTGGGTTTTAGAATGGATTTTACTTGTTTGCGGTTTTGTATGTGTAATTTTTGGTAGAGTTTCTTAATGTGATATTTAACCGTATTAATGGAGATAAAAAGGGCGCGCGCAATTTCTTTATTGCTCTTGTTTTGGGTAATCAATTCAAGGATTTCATTTTCTCTTGAACTCAAATCAAATTTAGTTATGTAATCAATTTTAGTTTTTGTTCTTTGATCTAATCCTTGTGAAAGCATAGTAAGTTGTTGCGTATAAGCCATTATTTCATCGTGCATTTGCTGATTTTCATCTTGCAAAATACGCATGCGCACCACTACTGCAAAGGTTATGATTAACATTTCAAAGTAAGCACCAATCTTCAATATATTTTCATCAACAGCCGTGCTCGCCATGGCAAAGTATGGGGCAATAAAAAAAACAAAAACCAAAATCACCATTAAACTATAAGCGATACAAAAGTAAACCGCATAACTGTATTTTTTAAACAACAACAGCGATACAAACCAACAGCCGATAAACACATAATAGATAAAAAGGTCCGATAAATACATGTATCTAAAATCATGGCTATACAAAAATAACAGATCAAAAACAAATGAAATTGCAATAACAAAATAGAGCGAATAGATAAATTTAGGGTAGTTCTTTTTCAATTGCAAATATTCAATGGCAAAGATTGAACCAAGAAAACCTGTCACAGTATGCATAAAAATATCAGAATAAAAACTAAACCCTTTAGGCACACCTAAAATTTGGATAAACCCATCACGGTGACTAAATGTTATGCCCACACTGATTAAAAACAGGGCATAGTACAAAAAGGATCTGTCTTGAAAATTAAAATAATAAAACAAATTCACCACAATGACCATCAAAGCAAAACCATAAAACAAACCCACAATAAGCATTTGTGATTGTTCCTGTTTGAGAAAGTTTTCTTGACTGTATGATTTTATGGGAATAAAGGCTTCTTTTTTGGCATCAATTCGCAGATAAACCGGATCAGCTTGAGCAGAAAAATCATAGGTGATAAAACGGTGACTTGGGATGGCTGATAATTCTATTCCACTCGAATACGCTTTGACATCCATGAGATGGTTGTTGCTCAGCTGAATAATGTTTTGATCTTGTCCATTCAAATCAATCTTAATCCAATAAACCCCATTTTTTCTGCCTTGATTTATGGCATCTACAAAGGGTGTGAATTGCTCATTTTCAATGGTCTTTATGGTAATTTGTCTGTTTTTATCATAGACATAGGATAAGTCTTGCGATAGACCTGTTTGATTCACAAGTATCAGTAACCATAAGGTAAATTTAAATTTCATTTTGAGATTATATGTGTTTTCAATTTGATTATACTGCCTTCTTTTTTTGTGTTTTTACCTTCTACTCAAATCCCGATTTCGTGCTTTTTTGTGGCAAAATCGCTCTTGATCTTTAATTCACCATTAAAATTCAAATCCGTCAATAAAAATCAAATCAGGAAGTGGCTCTCCACTCTGCGTAGAAACATAATCAGCTGAAAAGAGCGTTGTACTAGCCAACGTAGCATCAATATCCAACACCAAAGCGTTAATAGTGGTAAATGTAGCACCAGTCCCTCCTCCTATAACAAAGGAAGAAAAAGGAAAATCAAAGTTTAATATTGGTGTCGATGCCGGCAGGGCAATCGTTAGCGATGAAAAATTTGAACAATTACTATAAACTGTAAAAGTAACACTAACTGGCTTATCAGATTCGATAGATTTAATCCGTATAAGGGTATCACCACCAAAGGTCAAATCAATACTTCCAAGCCCTGTGGCGCAATCAACCGTTGTCGGTGCACCATCTGGACCATCCCACACCAACTGAGCAAGGCCGGTGGCGTCCAAGCCAGTATTGAGTAACAAGAACGAGGTTGCACCACCTGCATTCAGAGTGACATCTGTAGCACCTCCCGTAGCAGAGACACTCATATCCCGCTCCATCCCAAGAATTGATGCGTCGCTACCAACTGCACTGTCACTGGTTGGACCTCCCAAAAAATTTGCAGTAACAACACTGTTTCCTGTGCCAAAGTTAAAACTGTCTATGTTCTGGGCATGAAGGGTTAACAGCGGTAAGTTCATCAGCACAATAGCAGTCATAATCTTCTTAAATATCGATAATTGTAAATGATTCATAAGCAACAATTTGTATAGTTTCATGCTTTAATCTCTTCTGATCCCACAATGCTAAATAGCAATAAATAAACATTATAACAAATTCATCATTAATATTCATGGTTCAAAAAACTTCAGTTCATTCAAACCCATCTAAAAAGACTTCATCCACAAAATACTCATAAGCATCTATATCAACATTATGGGGTAAAATAATCAACAAATTGAATGTAACTGTAATTTATTTTAACAATTTTATTTAGCATATCAGAATCAATCTTTTACCATGCTTTGAATCATTAAGAACAATACGCCACTATGCTATTGAGTAATTTATCAATTATCTAAAGTACTGATTTTCATTCACAATTCAAATTCCATAACAATGGGTAGGTGATCACTGGCAATCTTCGCGATATTTTTTTCGTATCTAGTTGCAGATAGACAATCTAATTTTCCCTTGTAATACGCCCTATCAAGGCCACCTCTTGGTGCAAATGATGGAAAAGTTTTGATCGCGGATTCTCCCCAGTATTTTGTACTGTCAGTAGCACAAGTAAATCCCAACCCTTCGATAAATAAAGCACGCAACAAAGAACGCCAATCGTTAAAATCACCTGCAACAATACAGGGAGTTGATTTTTTAATTTGCTGATATTCTTCTGAACGTGTCAACAAACCTGCTTGTTTTTGCCTTTCTTTGGCCGATAAACCCAAATGTAAATTGAATACTTCTAATGTTTTGTTGGCAGCAACTTCAATACTGGTGTGTTGACAGCCTCGGCGCTTTTTATTGTCGATGGTTAAATTAATATTGCGCTCCCTTGATATCGGAAACTTACTTAGCGTAGCATTGCCATAATAGCCTTTTTTCAAGCTGACATTGTGACCCAATTTGTAATGTGGAAAACCGCAAGCTTCGGCAATTTCCTTAGCAAGATTTAGCTCTCGAGATCTGGGCGCACCTTCATCAACTTCTTGGAGCAAAGCAATATTTGGATTAACTTCATTGATGATTTGTATAATTCTTTCCGGTTTAAACCGCCTATCCAGTCCAATTGCCCGATGAATATTATAGGTAAGCATTTTGATTTTCATAAATTCTTTTCCACAATATTGGTTTGCTTGTCATCAATGCTGGTTTGATTTTTCTCTTTCCAATATGTTTTCATTCCCTCTTTGCCTTTTCTTGAGGCCGATTCTATTAGTTGTACTCTTTGTTGTTGATAGTCATACAATGGAACCGCCATTCCACAAGAAGTTTGCACCATTTCAATATCCATTAAAAATATTTGCCTTGCTCCAATATATTCATCGAACAATCCATAAAACCCATCCCATTGTTCATCATTTTGATGAATAACCGATGCCGTACCATACAAACGCAATATCATTGGATTGCCAATATAGGCATTAAACATTAATGTCATTCTTGGAAAACTCTGGATGTGAGCTGAGGTTTCATTGCCACTGCCAGTCAAATTCAGCCATACTACTTGTTTGTGATTGATAATTCTAAAAGTATCCAATCCTTTTGGTGAAATATTTACTCGCCCATCAATATCTGCCGTACCGACGAAAAAAATCTGTTGTTGCTTGATAAAATGAGTTAATTTATCAAAAAGTTGTGAATATTGTTGTCCCATATTAAGCTAATGATTCCAATGCTTTAAAACTATTTGACTATATATCCTAACAGGTTAAAATCTAGTCTCATAGAATAAATTTAAACAAAGCAGTTTTAATGTCAAAAGCCATTCAACATAAGATTAGAAGTTTTGTACTTCGCGCAGGGAAGCTCACCAATGGACAAAAACGGGCACTTGAAGAGTTGTTGCCTGATTTGTTATTGGATGAAACGAAAGTATTTGATAAAAACAATGCTTTTGGAAATGACAGTCCTGTGTATTTAGATATCGGCTTCGGCAATGGTGAGTCTCTGATTCACATTGCTCGCATGCGTCCTGAAGTTAATTTTATTGGTATGGAAGTTCATGCACCGGGTGTTGGACATTTGCTGTTAAATATTGAAAAATATAAATTAACCAACATACGTATTTATCAATTTGATGGTGTTGAAGTATTAAAAGACTGCTTTACCGAAAACAGCATTGATGGCATACATATTTATTTCCCTGACCCTTGGCACAAAAAACGTCACCACAAGAGACGTTTAATCCAACAACCCTTTGTTAATTCGGTCATTCCTAAACTTAAAAACAAGGCCAGAGTACATATTGCCACTGATTGGGAAGAGTACGCTTTGCATATTCAGGAAGTTTTTTCTCAATTTGAGCAGTTTGAAAACATCGAAAAACACAATGGATTCACCAGCAAACCCGACTGGAGACCCATTACTAAATTTGAAAGAAGAGGCATGAACTTAGGTCACAACAGTTATGATTTAGTCTACCACCTAAACACAGGAAAATCTAAAGGACAATAAATGGAAATAGCCGCTTTAGAATTAAACAATGAAATGATGATGGTTTTGGCCATCTTGGCTTATACCGTTATATTATTTGTGACTGAAGTGATTCGCATAGATGTCGCCGCTATATTAATCTTGGTTTTTTTGGGTTTAACAGGCTTAGTGCCAGATAACCATTTGTTTGATGGGTTTTCTTCCAATGCTGTGCTGTCAATCATTGCCGTAATGATATTGGGAGCAGGATTGGATCGAACAGGAGTGATGAATAAAGTAGCAGGATTCATTATGAAAATCGGTGGGAAGTCTGAAAAAACCGTGATTCCAGTAATCTCCAGCACCGTTGGTGGTATCTCTGGATTCATGCAAAATGTTGGTGCTACAGCCCTATTTTTACCCGTCATGAGTCGTATCTCAGCGCAAACCAAAATTCCCTTGAGTCGTTTATTAATGCCAATGGGTTTTTGTGCTATTTTAGGTGGTACCATCACCATGGTTGGTTCATCTCCGTTAATTTTACTGAATGATTTATTAGAAACATCCAACCGTTCTTTACCACCTGGTGCTGAAACCCTCAAATCATTTGGTTTATTTTCAGTGACACCCATTGGGATTGTTCTACTCATTTCTGGGATAGCATATTTTCTAGTCATTGGTCGCTTTTTATTGCCCAAAGGTGTTAGTCACGATGACTCTTCAAGCCTCAAATCCAATGATTATTTTATGGAAACCTATGGTGTTCTTAATAACAAAAAAGAAATTATTATTGGCAAAAATAGTCCTTTAGTAGGTAAAACAATTTTTGAGTTAGAGGCATTAATGGGAAACCGCATTAAAGTGTTAGCGCTTAACTCTGAGAGCCACAGAAAATTATCCCCTTCGAGAAAACACTACCTTTGGTCTGGTGATATCATTGGAGCCTTGGGCGACAATGCCGACATTGACGAAATGGTTGAAACATATAAGTTAACCCCGATAAATGGTTTCAAACAATTTAAACACACCTTCAGTGAATCCAATTCAGGTTTATCGGAAGCAGTGATTGTTCCTGGCTCACGGTTTTTAGGCAAGAAACTCAGTGATTTTCACTTTCGTCAAGAATATGGCATTACTATTATCGCAATTTCGCGTGGTGATGAAATTTTCAAGGGCGAGGACATGCACACCTTAACACTACACATGGGTGATACATTTGTTTTGTTCGGTGGTTGGCGAGACCAATCAGGCCTCGGCAATAGCCGAAATGTGGCTTTAGTTGGCGATGTTCCAACCCAGCAAGAACGTCCACAAAAAGTACCATTCGCCCTATTCTTCTTTGCCTTAGCTTTGGGGCTAGTTATCTTTACCGACTTTAAATTGTCTATCGCTTTATTAACGGGTGCCATTGGCATGATTATTACAGGTGTAATTCACATTGATGAAGCCTATCGTGCTGTGAGTTGGAAAACTGTATTTTTATTGGCATGCCTGATTCCCTTAGGATATGCCATGGAACATACAGGCACTGCTGCTTGGGTTGCACAACAGACCATCTCAGGATTGGGCGACGTTAATCAATACGTATATCAATTGGCAATTGCAATCTTAGCCACCATTTTTAGTCTTGTTATGTCAAATGTAGGTGCAACGGTTTTACTTGTACCCTTGGCGATAAACATTGCTTTAGAAACAGGCGGAAATCCTGCTCTTTATGCTTTGACTGTCGCATTGGGAACATCCAATGCATTTATTTTACCGACCCATCAAGTCAGTGCATTAATAATGGGCCCAGGCGGGTACAAAGTTAAAGACTTTTTAAGAGTCGGTAGTTTGATGTCGGTTATTTTTATTGTTGTTATGTTAGTAGCAGTAAATTTATTTATTAGCATCTAATAAAAATTCTTATTGAATAAACTAACGGTGATTCCAATCATCTGGGTCATCGGAATTATTCGGTGACAAACCTATGTCATCACCCAGGGTATTAACACCCAAACCCAGCACAGTACGATTGGCATAATTAAAATAAGCAGCCACTTGGTTGATTTCTAAGATTTCTCCATCA
>JAJRQG010000039.1 GCA_024280395.1 Gammaproteobacteria bacterium
AGTGATGGTAGTTCAGGGCTAACTGCTGTCAGTGATGGTAGTTCAGGGCTAACTGCTGTCAGTGATGGTAGTTCAGGGCTAACCGCTGTCAGTGATGGTAGTTCCGGTGTTACAAGTATTGAAAACGTACAATTTATGCAACTGGGCAACGGTTTTATAAGAAGCTGCTTTCAAATGCAGAATAACACAGTAACTTGCACCATAAGTAGATAATAAAATTGGCCTGACCACCAATTAAAAACCTATTAAAGAAAGCGCAATCCCACTAATTTCTTTAATCTATGATAGGAATATATCATGCCTTAATTATAGAAACATAATTAAGGCATGGATTTTCTGTACCTACTGAATGACTGTGCGTATCAGAAGTTTCGATACTTATCGCGGCCTCTCCCTTACCCACTTTCATTGATGGTTTGTAAAATCATTAATCGGTGCTTCTGTATACATGCTTTTCTAAACAAAGGGTAAGTGATTAATTGTGCGTTTTAGAAATTATTCAACTCAGAACATAATTATTGGCTTCCAATGCTGCAATTCTGTCTTCCAAGGGTGGGTGAGTAGCAAACAAACTGCGCAGTTTAGATTGACCACCAGAAATACCAAATGCTGCAAATTCACCTTTCAACTTATCTGGACTGGAAGCTCTTTGTAAAGCCTTTAAAGCGTTGATCATATTTTGATTGCTGGACAATCTGGCACCTCCGTTATCTGCATGGAATTCACGGTAACGAGAAAATTTGTTAATAATCATAGCGGCCAAGAATCCCAATAAAATCTGTGCGATCATGGTTCCAAGGAATTGCCCAATGCCATAACCTCCCCCATTTCGATCGCTACGCATTGCAGCACTCACAGCATAGCCAATCACACGCGAAAAAAACATCACAAAAGCATTCAACACACCTTGCAACAATGCCATGGTTATCATATCACCATTGGCTACATGGCTAATTTCGTGACCCAATACTGCTTCAACTTCTTCACGGCGCATGTTTTCAAGCAATCCAGTGCTTACTGCTACAAGTGCGTTGTTTCGGCTCATGCCTGTGGCAAAAGCATTGGGACTGGTAGAATTAAACACACCTACTTCAGGCATACCAATGCCAGCTTTATTGGCTTGCCGCTTCACCGTATCCATTAACCACATTTCTGTTTCATTGCTTGGACTATCGATTACTTGTACGCCCATAGAGCGTTTTGCCATCCATTTGGATATCGCCAAAGAAATAAAAGAACCAATAGAACCCCATAGAATTGAAAACACTGCCAAAGCCTTGTAGTTAAGGCCATTTTCATACATATAACTGTCAAAACCAAATATGCGCATAACGATACTGATAACAGCCAAAATAGCCATATTGGTGGCTAAAAATAGAAACATTCTTTTCATGGGTTTATCTCCAACTTAATTACAAATATTATGTGTGTTTGTGTTGTCTTTTTCAAGTGTCATTAGTCACGGACACTTCTGTTAAGCAAAAAAAAGAGAAGCAATGCTTCTCTTTTTCTATTAATTTTTATTTAAATTAATCTCTTAACTTAGAAATCAATCTTAACATTTCGATATACAACCAAACGATTGTCACCATCAAGCCAAATGCACCATACCATTCCATATGCTTTGGTGCACCTTCATTGGCACCTTTCTCGATAAAATCAAAATCCAATATAAGGTTCATGGCCGCAATAACAACAATAAATAAGCTAATGCCGATACTCAACATGGATGAATTGCCAAATTGATTGACCGAAAAGTTAAAGCCAAATAATGATGCAACAATACTAATCACATAAAAAATCATGATTCCCATAGTAGCAGTTACGATTACTTTTCTGAAGTAAGGCGTGGCTCGAATAATACCTGTGCGATAAGCCACTAACATACCTATAACGGTAGCCATTGTTGCCATAGCTGCTTGTACTGCAATACCTGGCCATCTGACTTCTAACATGCCCGATAAAGCACCCAAAAACACCCCTTCAACTGCTGCATAAATTGGTCCAACAGTGGAAGCCCAATGAGGACGCATTCTGATAGCAACAGCGGCACCTATTGATACTGCTAGGCTTACCCAGAAAAAAGGCATTAATAGTGATGGATTGGAACTCACTTGACCCCAACCCCATGCACCTGTTGCCATAGCAATCAAAATCAATAAACCAGTCTTGTTAATCGTACCATTG
This sequence comes from Gammaproteobacteria bacterium, assembly GCA_024280395.1. GTDB lineage: Bacteria > Pseudomonadota > Gammaproteobacteria > Xanthomonadales > Marinicellaceae > NORP309. Next base: position 2,188 of record JAJRQG010000039.1, read on the forward strand.
ATAGTCATGCGTTGCGAAACATCACCTACAAACTGATCGGTTGGACCTAAACTCAAGTTTTCAGTCTGTTCAAATGCTTTCATCGCAGGATTTGAAGATTTTAAATTCATAAATTTTCTCTTAATAATTATTACTATTGATTATAAGGTTATTTGACCGCTTTTCAAGTGTTAAGTTCACCCAAGAACTGACGATAGTATTTCAATTCTTCTATCGATTCACGTACATCATCCATCGCCAAGTGATTGCCCATCTTACTAAAGCCGTCGAGTATCTTCGGGTTCCAACGGGTAAACAACTCTTTAATACTGCTGACATCTATTTGACGATAATGGAAATAATTTTCTAAATCAGGCATCCATTTGGCTAAAAACCTTCTGTCTTGACAAATGGTATTGCCACACATAGGAGAGCGGTGAATATCAATGTGCTCTTGTAGAAACTCAATGGACAATCTTTCAGCATCTTGCACTGAGTACTCAGACTCTTCAACACGCGTCCACAAACCAGAATCTGTATGGTGTTCAGTGTTCCAGTCATCCATCTTTTCCAAAACAGAGGTCGATTGATGAATTGCCATCGCTTCGCCCTCTGCAACCACATTAAGATTCTTATCTGTAACAATCAAAGCAATCTCAATAATGCGGTCTTTCATCGGGTTTAAACCCGTCATTTCTAAATCAATCCAAATCAAATTGGTCTTTTTATCACTCATTTATAATCCTTAAATTTATTTTGCCGCTATTTTAACCCAAAGCTAGGAGCTTGTCCGAGAATAGGAATCGTAATGAAGGAAAGTTGGGTTTAGGGCGATTTTTTGCTTTTTTGAGGAGAATAATCGCACTATTTGACGAAAAAAAGCGGAAAATGGCACAAATTCAACTTTTCTGTAATAGATTTTCTATTCTCGGACAAGCTCCTAGGTAGAACATGTAAAATACTTTAATGAAAAAATACCGAGTAATTTCGACACAAAAACAAACCGCCTTGGTTATTAATACCGAATCAGGTGTCCAACAAGCCTGTTTTTTTGCCCGCAAATTTAAACCCATTTGTGGTGATTATGTAGAGATTCAAATCAACAAAAATGAACACTTGATCACCAAAATACTTCCACAAAACAATGTCTTTTCACGCGCCAACCACAAAGGACAACGGCAAAATATCGCCGCCAATGTCGACAACCAAATCATTGTAGTTGCCGTTAAACCCGAACCGACCAGAGATTTAATCAATCGTTATTTGATTGCAGCACACCTGTGTGGCATGAAGCCAATCATTGTCTTTAATAAAAATGACATGGATAAAGACTTTTTCAATGAAACCAATGACTTATACCAATCATTGGGCTATACAACATTGTCCACCAATGCCAAAAACCAAACCAACTTTGATGAATTGATTGCGTTAATGACCAACAAAACCTCTATTTTTGTCGGTATGTCAGGTGTAGGCAAATCCTCCATCAGCGAAATCATATTAAAACAACCCTTAAAAACGGGGGAAATCTCCAAGAAAACAGGCAAAGGTTCGCATGTGACCTCGGTTACCCACATGTATAAAATCCCCGATATTGAAGGATTCCTGATTGATTCACCAGGCGTATGGGAATACGGACTGTGGAAAATGGACGAACACGATATTGCCGCGGGGTTCCCTGAAATTCAAGCTAAAATGGGGCATTGTAAATTTAGCAATTGTACACATACTCATGAACCAGGTTGTGGTATTAAAGCAGCTGTTGAAAACAAAGAAATCAATCAATTGCGTTATAATTCTTATTTGAGAATCATAGATTCGATGAAGTATTGGGATGAGAATAATTATTAATGAAATGCAATCGACATAAACACCATTCGGGTAGTTGGCTTTAGTCAACACTTTTTAAAACCTACGGTTTTTTGGTTGACTAAAGAGACTGTGAAAGTCTTATGGGCGAAGAAAATACGCTAATAAAGGCGGAAAACGCCGTGACTAGCTTGCTAATTCCAAGTTTTTCAACGAATCGTAGCGTTTTTTGTGCCATTTTTACTCGTCATCAGAATACTTTCACAGTCTCTAAAGCCAACTACCCGTCTGAGTTCTTTTAAATTTAACATCATAAAATGGGACAAACCCATCAAAACTAAACTATGAACATAAAATATTGCCAATACTGCGGTGGGAAAACCGAGAACAAAATCCCGAAAACAGACGATCATATGCGTGCCATCTGTAGCCAATGCCATGCCATTCACTACCAAAATCCAAAAATTATCACGGGTGTTATTGTTGAACATGAAGGTCAAATACTGTTGGCCAAACGCGCGATAGAACCCCGTTATGGCACTTGGACCATACCTGCTGGCTTTATGGAATTGGGTGAAACCGTACAAGTCGGTGCGGCACGAGAATGTTTTGAAGAAACCGAAGCCAAACTTAAAAACATGGAACTATTCGGTGTGTATAACACCACCGTTAACTCACAAGTTTACACCATTTTTAGAGCACAACTGGCAGAACCCCATTTTAAAGCCACGATTGAAAGTTTGGAAGTTGAATTATTCAACCCCAATGACATTCCCTGGGATGATTTGGCCTTTCCCTGTGTGGTTGCTGCACTCAGACGCTTTGTTAAAGAACTAGAAACTGGATTTACAGTGCAGCTTGAGGATATTCACGGAGATTTTAAAGGTTCTACAAGCAATGGCTATTTTGATCATTAAAAGATAAACCGCGTGTGCTTCGTATTTTTCTGAATGGAATCCAAAATAAAATTAGTTTTCCCGCCGTTTACAATCCACATTTGTGTCCCACAACGGGCACATATTTCTGCGGCTTGGATTTTTGAAGTCATGCCTCCTGTACCCAATTGATTGTCAACATTGTCATCGATATACTTTTTGCACTCAACTATATTGTTGATAACTGGTATTAATTGAGCATCTGAGTGTTTTTGTGGGTTTTTATCGAATAAACCATCTATATCAGATGCCAACATCAGTAAATCTGCATCCAATAAATTCGCCACATAAGCCGATAGTTTATCATTGTCACCAAAAACGATTTCATCAATAGCAATGGTGTCATTTTCATTGATGATTGGGACAAAGTTATTTTTAAATAAATCACCCAGGGTGTTTTTGATATTGGCTTGTGCATCCTGATTGTCAAAATCCCGGTAAGTCAGTAAACACTGAGCCGAAGCAATGCCAAAGTCTCTAAATATTTCATTGTAAATTTGCATCAAAATCGGCTGTCCAATCGCTGACAATGCCTGACGGGAACCTGACAATTGCCAGTTATTGACTTCGATGAAATGTTTGGCTGTGGCAATCGCACCTGATGATACGATAGCAATATTGTGGTCTTTTTGCAGTGCTACAATTTGTCTGGCTATGTCTTCAATTTTGCCCCGTGATATACGGTTAGAACCGGCAGTTAATGTTGATGAACCAATCTTTAAGATAAGTGTTTTTTTCATAAAATAAAGCCTGATTTTTTTACCATGAAACACTTAAAGAACAGGAAGGTTTTTGTTTGTTCATTCTTAGCGATAGCAGTGTTTTTAAGTTCGCTATTTATAATATACATATTTTATATCCTTCATATCCTTCATGGTAATTTGCTCTTTCATTATCCTCGTACATGCCCATTTCCTGAGATAAACCATTTATTGGTCACCAATTCATTCAATCCAACGGGTCCTCGAAAATGCAGTTTTTGGGTGCTAATGGCAATTTCTGCTCCCAAACCAAACTCACCACCATCGGTATATCTGGTTGATGCATTGTGATAAACCGCAGCACAATCGACTTGATGCTGGAATTTATCCGCTGTACTGCTATCATCAGTCACAATAACAGCCGAATGTCCTCCTGAGTATTTATTAATCATCAATATGGCTTCGTCAATATTGCTGATTTGTGCCAATAAAATTTTACTGGACAGGAATTCTTGATAGAAGGTGTCATCATTTTCAATGGGTACAATATTGGTGTTTAAATCGCAGATAAAATTATTACTGACTATTTCTATTTCATTGTCCAACAAAGCTGAGATGATTTTTTTTATTCTGCCTACGCCGTGATTGGTATGAATCAGTACTTTGTCTAAAGCATTGCAGACACTGATGCGTTTTTTTCCATCGATGATAATATTCACAGCCATATCAATATCTGCATCGGCATCAATGTACATAAAGTTGTTGCCGCGACCTGAAATAATCATTGGGATATCGGTATTTTCACGAATGGAATTGATTAATTGTTCTCCTCCACGCGGTATAATAACATCAATTTTTTTGTCTTTACTTTGTATCAAGTCTTGGGTTTGTTGGCGGTTATAATCTAGATACTGAACAACGTCCTCGTCTTGATTGTTCTTTCTTAAAGCCTGTTGCCATAAATCGGTTAACAACAAGTTAGACAGCCTGGCTTCTTTTCCACCTTTTAACAGTATCTTATTGCCAGCCTTAAATGCGGTAATTGCTGCTTCTATAGTCACATCTGGGCGAGATTCATATATGATTAAAATCGTTCCAAAGGGCACCACACGGTTTTCAACTCTCAACCCAGGCTCTTTGTCATACGCATACAAAACCTTGCCTTCTGGGTCATCCATCTGCATCACTTTCAATATTGATGTCTCCATACCCTGTATTTTTTCATCATCAACTTTTAGACGATCATACAATGCCTCGTCATCTGTATTACAATTGGCCAAATCTATTTCATTGGCTTTTATTATTTCTACTGAATTTGCAGCTATTAAATTGGCCAAGTCTTGCAGTATGTGATTTTTAGTTTCTGTATTCATATTTTTAATGCTGCTATCAATTTGGTTACATCTGTTTGTTTTGTGGCATGTGAAAAAACAAGACGAATAATATCGGTACTGCCTGGCCACACATGAAATTCAAAGCCTTGTTTTTGTAATTGTTCGATTTCATCTCCCCTCAACCTCAGAAACACTTCATTGGCTTGTACTGGATAGATAAATTCATGGGTGTTTTGCAATTGTAGATATACATCTTGCGCCATTTGATTGGCATGATTGGCTAATTGCAACCACAAATCATCTTCTAAATAGGCCAATAATTGAGCCGAAACAAATCGCATTTTTGAAATCAAGTGGCCTGCTCGTTTACGCATACGCTTGATTTCTTTGCCAATCTTCGGATTAAAAATGATTAAGGCTTCGGCTATCATCGCACCATTTTTTGTCGCACCAAATGACAGTAAATCCACACCACTTTTCCAAGTTAGGTCCGCTATTGAACAATCCATAGTGGCGACGGCGTTTGCTATACGTGAACCATCCATGTGTAAATAAAGACCATATTTTTGTTTGATTTCATCAATCTGTTTGATTTCATCCAATGAATACAGCGTCCCTGCTTCGGTACTTTGAGTGATACTGATAGCTGAAGGCAAACACTCGTGTTCTCCATGTACACCAGTACCTGCCAATGTCTTTTCTAATACTTCGATATCAATTTTGCCATTTTCACCTGAAACACCAATTAATTTTGCTCCAGCTGAGAAAAACTCAGGTGCTCCACACTCATCACTCATCATGTGTGCATTTTCAGAACAAAACAGAGAACCATATGGTGGCGTCATTAATGCCATCGCCAATGAATTGGCAGCAGTACCCGTAGTCAAAGGAATTACATCACACCAACAACCAAATAACTGTTGCATTTGCTCTTGCAATTTTAAAGTGTAAGAGTCATAACCATAAGATTCTTCACAACCATTATTGGCATCAACAATGGCTTGCAATATTTTTGGGTTAACCGGTGCTTCGTTGTCGCTTCTAAAGTTCATTCAGAATATTATTTTTAAAACCCTGACTATAAAACATCCGAAGGCGAAGTGCCATAAGTTTTTTTGAACTGTTTAGAAAAGTAGGACAAACTATCAAAACCACAAGCATAAGCCGTTTCACTAACAGATAATTTTTTATGGGTTAACAAGTCCATAGCAAATTCCATGCGCACTTGACGAATATAGGATACCGGACTCATATTCAACTCAGCTTTGGTTTTTCTGTACAAACCAGAACGATCAAGATACATCAATTCGGCCAACGTTTCAACATTGAGGTTGCTGTCTGAAATATTGCCATGGATGGTTTCATCCAACTTTTCTTGAAAACTCGATTTATTGTTTATTTCATTAGTTTGAAGTAAGATACTTTCATCACGAATGGCTTTTCTTGAAGCAATCAATCGATCCACTCTGGCCTTTAGTTCATCAAAATCAAAAGGTTTTGTAACATAATCATCGGCACCAGTACCAAGACCCTCTATTGCATCGACATTGGCAGACATTGCTGTTAACAAAACTATAGGAACCGTTTTGAGTTCTTTGTTGTTTCTTAAATGAGATAACAACTCCATACCATCCATTTCCGGCATCATAACATCACTGATGATTAAATCGGGCAGGTGCTTAATTGCCATGTCTAAACCAACTCGACCATTCTCTGCTTCTAATACTTTATAATAGTCTTTGAACTTAAAGACCAAAAATTTTATTAATTCAGGATTGTCCTCAACAATTAAGATGGTTGTTTTATCAACATTATCGTGAAGTGGTTTTGCTTCTTCAATTGAAATTAGTTCACTGTTTTCCTTCTGTAGTACTGATTTTTCTTCAGAATCACGCAATTCATCGTATTCAAAATGTTTGAAGTCTTGTTTGAAACACAAAGTAAATGTACTGCCTTGGCTGGGATTACTACTCAATGTAACCCTACCATGATGCAGCTCCATCACATCTTTCACATAAGAAAGACCAATTCCAGTGCCTGCTTCTGATAAATGCTCTGGAGAATTGCCCTGAAAATAACGCTCAAATATTTGCTCCTGAATATCTTCACCAATACCTACTCCATCATCAGATATTTTTATTTTCACCGAGTCCTTATCTTCTAACAAAGAAACAATAATTTTACTGTCCTTACCACTGTATTTTATCGCATTAGATATCAGATTAACGATGACTTTTTTAATTTCTCTCTTATCACAATAAACATAAACATCTTGGTCATTGCTTTTTTCAAATATCAACGTTTGATAATGATCAAGAGACCAATTTATTAGCTTTTTAATAACCGAATAAATGAGCTCATTAAGATTGACTTTTGTAATTCTTAATGGAAATGTTTGTGCTTCAAGTTTCTGAATATCCAAAATTTTATCAACTAAATGTAATAAATCTTGGGCATTTGACAAAGCAGTGTCTACCAAATATTTTCCACTGGTATTAAGGAAACCCCTTTGTTTGTGCAAATCTTTAAGCGGTGCAATAGTTAAAGTTAGCGGTGTTCTAAACTCATGTGACACATTGGCAAAAAATCGATCTTTTAACCGCATCACTTTGTCTTTTTTATCGGCTTGGGAAATAATATTCTTAGCATGTTTGGTAATTTGCTGTAATTGTTGGGATTCCATCAATGCCTTAATCGCCTTATCGATAAATGTTTTCAAGTCTCGAATCTCATCCGAGTTTAATTTTTTACCTTCCGTAACTTCTAATATTAAACATTCATTGTCACTTTTATCAAAATTATAATCTAACAAAACAGGAATAACGATAATTTGTACTTTCCTTAACGTGCTATTGTTTTTAATCTCTTCTGCTTTGACCATTTTTACCAAAGATTGATTAGAATCGCATGCCTGAAAAATTTCAACTTTATAGTTTTCAAAAAAAACATCTGCATGATAAATATCGCTTTGCTGTACTAATATTAATTTATGGCACAAATCAACATCCAGACTTAATTTAGTAACATTCTCAATTGGTGCATATTTCAGTATCATTTGTGCGAAATAACTCTCAATATGCTTAATAAAACTTTGCACCTTAGTTTCCTTGAATATTTCTTCTTTAATTTCATGTAGAAAATTTCCGACCAAAGATTCGGCAAACAAAGCTTTTTGGGCTTTATCAAAACTGTTCTGAAATTTGTCTCTGGATTTTTTGTATCCCAGTGCTTGATCAGCCAAACCCAATGCCAAAATAAAAGCCACAGCTGCCATTCCTACCTCGTAAGAATGTTGCATCCAAAATTGATTGGGTTGAATATTAAAAGCATAAGATAATCTAAAACTTGAAAACACCAAGAAAACTATCCAAGCCACCAATAAAAACCCTGCTTGTCGATTGCCTTGTCTGTATTCTTTATAAGCAATAAATAAAACAAGAAGGTTTCCTATATGCACAGTAGAATTGTAAAGGTAAGACATATAATTTAAATTCAACTCTAGGAAATGGCTAAAGACAATAACGATTATCAAAACCATCAAATACAATATCCAACCAAAAATCCACTTGCCAAAAACCTGCTTCCTGTAATTTAATTTTAAAAATGAATAGAAAAATATAAACAACAATAGATTAGAAACTAAAAAGGCGAATAAACCGGTGTTTTTCCCCAAAACTGGAAAATACAAGGATGGTAAATCTATCATTCTGCTTTCTTGCCAGTAAAAAGTCATCAGACCCGAAAGCATGTAAAAAGAGAACCAAATGTACGATTTATTCTTTATATAAAAATAATATATAAAATTAACCAGAAACAAGCCCAACAACGAAGAATATAAAAGCGTAAAAAATATAACTAAGTTTTTATCATGAATAATATAGCTGTCTTTATCAATTAAACTAATCGACAGTGGTGATGATTTTCTGTTTTGAACAACAATGTAATGATTCTTGATGTTTTGGCTCTGATAGTTAAATACAAACCTTTCTGAACTAAAAATTCGAGATGGTGATGGTTCAAGCCGAAATTGATTTTGTGGCTTCGTAAAATCACCTTGTTCATCCTGAGTCAAATAACTCACCTGATCAAGATACTTATGACCGATAACCAATACTTGTTCTGTGTTTATTGTTGCTTGATTCTTTAAGTTGACTTTAAAAATAACAGTAGAGCCTTCTACAACAAAATTAATTTTTTGTTGTTTATAGGGCACAAATTTTAAGTTTTTTAATAATGAATTATCGGTAAAATTCTTCTGTGCTATTTCCGAATAATAGATTTCTAGATTTTTATCACCATCTGGCAATGAATAATATTTACAACCACTGAGCATACTCAACAATAAAATTAACAGGCATCTATTCATTCTCAATGGCTACCCAAATTTTCTCTCTTTGTGCAAAATAAAAATCGTTGCACCAACCAATAATACCGCTCCTACCCAAAAATTGAACGATGGGGCATAGGCAAAAACCAGCCAACCTGCGAGCACATTGAATGGCAATTTGACCAAATCAAAAGGCTGAATAAATGAAGCATCGGCATTGGCATAAGCGCGAGCCAAAGACCATTGAGCCAAGGCGATGATTGAACCTGACGCCAACAGCAAATACCAAGTGGTGGTGGTAGGTACAGCAAAATTGGGCAAAGCCAGAAAGAAATTAAAAGGCGCAATCAAAATCAACAAATACACCACCATTGAACCCGTACTTTCGGTATCTGATAAATGCCTGACCATCAACGAATAAATAGCCCAAAAGAATGCCGCCGCAACAGGCAACAAGCTGGCAATTTCAAAATTTTCACCCCAAGGGTCCAAAATTATCAATGAACCGACTATTGCAACAAAAGTAGCTATCCAACGCGTTACACTCACTTTTTCTTTTAAAAACAGAGCGGAACCAATGGTAACAAATATCGGAGAAGTCATGAGCAAAGCAATCGCTTGAGAGATGGGTATCGGCCATGCCAAAGCCCATAACCACAGCTGAATACCAATAACCGACATAAAAACACGTATCACATGCAACATTAGTCTGTTTGTTTTTAAAGCAGAAGTTAAACCCGTCTTAATCATCCATGGTAACATCACAATAAAAGCGATAAAATACTGGAAAAAACCAATCACCGTATTGTGCAAGCCCAACTTGGTACTCATGTATTGAGTGGTTACATTATTAATAGCGAAACATAAACCCGCCAGCACCATCCATAGCGCACCTACCAAAGGTTTATGAACGTGTGAAATCATACTAGAAATTGATTCAAATGTGCCACTTCTTCAAAATAGTGATTCTTTCGTTTGGGCAATTTTTCGCCCTTTTTCGCCCACGAATAAGCCTCTGTAATAAACTGTGAATACAAGTGCTTACGTAAACCTGAAGGAACAGGGCTAGGACACATAATATCTTCATCAAATGCATCATCCAGTTTCAACTCTGGACAATCGTTGTTGTCATCAATGTGAACCCAAATGGCTTGTTTAAGGCAGAAATTATAATAAGGTAAAAATAGTTCGCCACATTCAGCAATAAATTCTACAGCTCTTACAATAAAGTCAACATCTGCCTCATCCATCGTGTAATGAAACCCTATACGGCACCAACCCGGTTTAATGCCATGAAAACCTTTTTGTATCAATTCGCGATAAGCCTCTGATGTTTCTTCATCGATATTCAATAACCGGTGACCATAAGGACCAGCGCAAGAACAACCTGCACGAGATTGAATACCAAATAAATCATTCAATAACACGGTGACAAATTTGGGATGCAAATATTTTCCACTGTTGGTCTTTATATTAAAAGAAACAATGCCGACACGGTGATTGATATCTAAATCACCCAAAACTTCAATCAATGGATTAGTGTTCCAATGTCCAAAAGCTTTTTCTAGCCACCGGTGTTCAATTTGGGCAATTTGCTCAACACCAATCTCGTCTTTCACTTTAAAACACAAAGCAGCACGAAGAATTTGTAAAACACCAGGAGTGCCAGCCTTCTCACGTTCTTCAATATCATCGAAGAAATCATGCATGTGTTCCGCCACATAACTCACTGTTCCACCACCACTGACGGTTGGTGCAAGATTAGAATTATAAATGGATTTATTGAATACCAACACACCGGAAGAACCTGGACCTCCTAAAAATTTATGGGCAGAAATAAATACCGCATCTAAACTGGTATTGTTGTCTGGTGTTGAATCCTCTGGTTGCATATTTATTTCAACATACGGTGCACTGGCAGCATAATCGAATAAAGCCAAAGCATTATGCTTGTGCAACAATGCGGCAATTTCATGTACCGGAGAAATTAAACCAGTAACATTGGAAGCGGCTGAAAAGGATCCTATTTTTCTTCGGCCTTGGTATTCTGGTAACTGCAATAATCGTTCTAAATGAGCCAAATCAATATGGCCCTGTTCGTCTAATTGAATTTCAACAATTTCACACAGGCCATCTCGCCATGAAATTTCATTGGAGTGGTGTTCATAAGGTCCGACAAAAACTACCGGTAAACTTTTATCTGTATCGGTAAAGTCAACGCCCAAATTGTCTTCTAAGTTCTTTCGTGTAGCAGGTGGTAAATAAACACCCAAAATTTGTTGGATTTTATTGATCGCACCCGTTGCGCCAGTACCAATATTGATAATGCGGTAATCTTCACCTGCATTCACACATTGCTTAATCGTTTCTTCTGCCGAATGCAACAAATGGGTCATAGAACGACCAGTCATGTCATCTTCAGTATGCGTATTGGCATAATGACGTTGCAAACGCATCAAGTATTTCTCGATAAAATTCAAAGTACGACCAGAGGCGGTGTAATCTCCGTACAACATCAAACGCTGTCCAAATGGCGTACAAAAAGGCGCATCAACACCAATGATGTTTTGTCTTAGGTAATCCGGCGTAATTTGATTTTTCATAGTGTTATTACTTCGCAGCAGCTTGAGACAAACTTTCACACAAAGAAACATTGTCTGTAGCAACTCGAATCATAGAAAAAGTGCCTGATAACTCTTGATCAATTAAATTGTAGTCAAGGTCTATATTTGAACAATCCTGAAAGTGAAGAACGACACTGCCATAGCTACTTGGATCAGAGTTAATCACTGGTCTATTGTTATTGAACAATCCTCCAGAGGTATTGGTTAAATCTATCGTCACCGTATTGTTCTGATGGTCAATGGCACCAATTCCAGTCAACCAACGTTGTCCTGGAGAGCCTATATTCGCCGATTCTTCTTCAACTGGCAATACATTGTCATGAATAAACCAAGCCATAAAGACTTTATCCAAGGTTGGCAATATTTCAATCAAAACTCCCTGTCCTGGTGTGTTTGGGTTAAACCAAGCACCGTTTAATCCAGAGTTAATTTGCAAAGTGTCACTTAAGATATAAACTTTAGTAAGCAATACCAAGTCATTTTCAATCGTACCTGAACCAGAGTAATTGATTAATGGAATTTCACTAATCGCCCCACCAGCATTCCAAATTCTTAATGCAGCTATGGCATCAACAACGTCCATACCGTTAACCACTGAACCAAACACAGCGTATCCATCACCATTTCCATCTAAATTAGGATTATTCACGGTGTTAAAAAACCACTGACTGGCAGCACTATCGACAGCACTGGTTCTTGCCATAGAAATAGTACCTCGTTCATTGGACAATGACAAACTCGATTCATTAATAATCGTTGCATCAGTAGGTACATTACCACTCATTCCATCTATGAAATTAAAGCCACCACCTTGAATAACGAAGTTTTTCACACTTCGATGAATATAAGAATTATCATAATCACCATCATTAACATAATTCAAAAAATTAGCGACAGTGATTGGAGCCACATCGGGGCGTAACTCAATATCAATATTGCCCAATACAGTTTCCATTCGAACGGTTTGTGCATTCGCTATAAAAGGAAGCAAGCACAGAATCATAAACATTTTACTTAAAAATTTCATTTTTTACCTAAATTTATGTGATTAAAAACAACCTGATATTATACATTATTTATAAGTTTTAGAATCAATATCCATCAAATCTGGTTTATAATAATGATTATTATTACAAGTACCCAATACAATGGTTAATTCTAAGCTGATATTTGACAACATAAACAATAAAAATTTTCAAATTGAGTTTGAAGATAACTTACCCATAAAATGTGAACTAATTGAAGTTAAAGGCATTAATTCATCCACTTTAAAAAAAGGCCAAAGCGAACCTTTTTCTTTGGTATTCCAATCAAAAGAACAAAGGGTTTTTGAGCAAAATACTTATAAATTAACCCACTCTGAATTGAATGATTTGGCTTTATTCCTTGTACCAATTGGCTCCGATGATATTGGTGTTAGATACGAAGCTGTATTTACTTAAAAATTTTAATAAGTTCCTAATAATAATCATTCTGGAGAATACTCCATATATTGATAAACGCCTTTATCTTCAACTTGTTTAAATCCATGTTTTAAATACCATTGATACGCTGGATTATAGTTTTCCACATGAATAACTATCTTTTTTTGGGTATTGTTAGCTTCCTGTATGATGACTTTTAATATTTTTGTACCCATTCCCTTATATTTAAACTCAGGCAATAAGGCGATATCAATTAAGCAAATTGATGTTTCATCTCTATCTATATAGATTCGACCTATGTTTTCTTGAGATTGTTTGATTACTAGATAATCCGCATTTTGATAATGAGATTGATAATGCGTGTGTTGTGCTTCAAATTGTTGCTTGAGGAAATCGAGTCGCTGTTGGTCACTCCAAGGCGCTTGTTGTACTTCTTGCCACCGAGTTGATGAATAAAGTGTTAAAAGAAAAGCCATATCATTCTCTGATATGGCTTTAAAATTTAATCCTTCAACATTTAAGCCTATTTTAGGCATTCAATCGCCAATTAAATACGGCTTGCAGTTGATTGTTGTCAATAGGAGTCATATAAACTTGATATGTTTGACCATTTGCAGTTTTTAAGGAGTAGATTTTTTCTTCAAGTGGATTCGCACTGTTCTCAACACCATAAGTCAGGATAAATTGCTTTTCATCCCTGTTTTTCAACGGATGGATTTTCTGATTTAATTTGAGTTTCAACCCACCTTCAGATGTTACATTGTTGTTCTTCAATAAATCATGAATGGGGGACTGCTTAGCCACAGTTACACCAACAGGTAAACTTGCGATGCCTAAAGTTGTGATAACTGCTTGAGTAAAGTTTCTTCTTTTCATAATATTAACCCCTAGATGGATATAAGCCTTGTAAGGCAATAATATAATTAATGGCCAGATAAGGTTGCATATTGTTATGAGGAAGTCCGCCACCAGTAGTTGATAATGAATTTGCATCCATGGCAACATTGTTGGTGGCATCATCAGTATAAGCACCTAATCCTACTCCTCTTGCTACAAATTTATCCAAAGGATCATCATCATTAGCAGGAGTAACGTAACTTTCCCAACTGTGATTGTGAGATGGTATTTGAGCTTCGGTTAAGGTATCACTTTCTACTCCTCCAATCTGTCCAAGTCTTCTTTGAGTAAGTCCTGGTCCTGTGCCTGGATGCATGGCCGCTTTACCTTGTAAATTTGGCAACGCAGTTGTAGTACGTCCATCTCCTCCATAAGTTGTACCAATTAAAGAAAATAAGGCTGTATTTTGAGAGACAGGTAGTAATTGTCCATCACAAAAAGCCCAACTTCTGGGTGCAAAGTTCCCTGCGAATATTCTAATTTCTGCTACAAATGGTTCTGACATAATGGCTCTCCTAACTACGTGATGGGTAAATGCCGAAAAGGGCAATGATATAATGCACACATAAAAATGGCATCAGATTAGAATGAGAACGACTACCACCAGTATCGGTTATAGCCGATGCATTCATACTCTGTTGCCCACCAGTGGCCCGATACAAACTTGCACCTGTGACTTTTGCAAGTACTTTACCCGATGCGGTTGTACTGTCTGCTGCTGCACTGCTAGCGGTTAATGTATGGCTATGAGATGGCAATTGATTGGTGGTTAAAGTTACATTTTCTGCCCCCCCTTTGGTGCCAAGTCTTCTTGCAGACAAACCTGGCCCAATTCCAGCATGAATAGGTATCCGACCTCTAACATCTGGCAGGCCAAAGGTTGTTCTACCATCGCCTCCATAAATGGTACCTAAAAGGCTGAAAAGGGCATCATTTTGTGATACGGCAAGCAATTGTCCATCACAAAAAGCCCATCCACGAGGAGCAAAATTGCCCGCAAACATACGGATTTCTCCGACAAATGGTTCTGACATAATATTTCTCCTGTTTCATTAATTCCGTGAAGGGAATAAACCCCGTAATGCAATACAATAATTCAATGCAATATACGGTTGCATATTTTCATGTGCTTGACCACCACCTGCGTTTGCTAAAGAACCTGCTTTCATGTCGACGACATTGTCTCTAATTCTATAGGCTTCCAATGAAGTTTTTGATAACAGGTTTCCAGCAGGTATGGGTTGATTTGCAGCTGCTGAAGATGCCTGAGCAGTATGCGTATGCACGGGCATTTCTGTTGCATTGACAGTGTGCGTCTCTTCACCCGATTTTTGCCCTTGCTGATGGCCATTGCCAACATGTATTGGTGTTCGACTTCTCATTTCGGGCAATGCAAAGCTTGTACGCCCATCACCCCCGTAAGTTGTGCCCAATAATGAATAAAGGCTTTGATTCTGATTAATAGGCAATATTTGCCCATCACAAAATGCCCACCCTCTTGGTGCAAAGTTAAAGCCGACTATTCTTATTTCGGCTAAAAATGGTTCTGACATAATTCATTCTCCTCATTATTTTAGTGGTTATTTTCCATTCGTAATAGCAATTGACTGTATTGAGTAATAAAGTGTCCTCATAGAAACTTGCCCAAATTATTAAGACACATTACTCAAATTTACCATCACTTATGGTACCGCTGGCGTATTACATGCTGGTGTTGTTGTATAATTGACAAACCCAGTAAATCCTGATTGTGCACTTGATAGTGGCATTGAAAGAGGGTTAAGCCCATCAATAAACGCCTCAACTTGTGCACCAATAGTCCCAGTACCTGAAAAGCCTTCCAGTATATATGTGGTGTTAAGGTATTGAGACAAACCAATCCCAGGGAATAATCCTGAGTCCCCATCGATATCATTGCCTGAAAGGTCCAAACACAATGTATCCGCTTCTCCTGCCGTACCATTGCCTGATTCAATTATAGATCCATCGATGAAACTCCCTACACTTGCGGTAAATGTATTGTTAGTTAATTGAATGTCCATACGTCCTTGAGAACCTCGAGCCTGTATTGTCATGGGGTATAAATCTGCCGCATCTGTACAGTTATTATTATCAAATGTCCCTCTAAATATGGGATTATCGCTCACTATATTGCCATCATTAATTATGAATTTGCAACTGACTCCAAAAAATGATTCATTGATGACTTGCATGGTTACTCTTGCTGCTGCAAATGTCACATTTGAACCTCCATTAGATTCACCCACCAGTGCTGCTGAATTATCCACTTGCATAATCATACTATCACTTAAATCAATATTGGCAACACCTGTACCATCTCCAACTACTGATACACCTAAAGTACCTATACCATCAATGTCTGCATTTGTAATAGCACCGCTAATACTTCCTCCTTGTCCAGGTGCACCTACGTCTATACTTATTCCTCTGCCATCAAAATTTCGAATAAATATATTTGACAGTGTCATAGAAGTAACTGTAGCACCTGAACCTATATTAAAATCCAATGCCGCACCAGCAAAATTATTGCCTGCGGCAGAGTTATATACACCACCTGGGAAGTCGCCTATGCCTTCAAATTGAGAATTGTTTATGGTTACAGTTGCCAGTGTTTGAGCACTGGTATAATTCAATTCAATACCATCATCTGCAGCATTTTCTATTATTGAATTGTTAAAGATAAATGAACCAGATTGATCAAATGCTTCAATGGCACTTTCATTGTCTGCATTTCCAATATTAACCAGCCTTAGAAAATTTGCATTAAACCCATTGACTCTTGTCATAGTAATAGCTTCAGCAGAGGTATTTTGGATAGTTCCTCCACTACAAAATGTAATTGCAAGTGTGCAGAGGCCACCACTTCCTGTTATATTAAAACTACCTAAACCTGTATTGTTTAATACGATACCGCTAGTTGCACCATTTACTGAAACATTTTGGAATGTCACATCTGAAGCCCCAATATTTGAACCAGATATGGTTACTGCAGTGCCTGTAGTTGATGTGATGGTGTTGGTTCCTGTGGCATTAATTGTCCCACCATTGGTTGCTAAAAATGCATTTCCACTGGTGGTTGTAATGGCCAGTCCGCCAGTTAGATTGACAGCTCCATGATTGTCCAAATTTATGGCTGTAGCAGTACTGGTGCCAGCTGAAATCATCCCACTAATGGTGGTTGTTCCACCTGTATTATTTAACACCCTGAGAGCAGTTGCAGTATTGTTTTGAGTAATGGTTCCCGAATAATTTACTGTACCAGAACTGCTGGAAACACTCATTGTAGGTTGTGGTGAGCCAGAACCTGTACCTGTTACACTTCCACCGTTTATGTTTATGGTCGCCCCATCATTGTTGGACAATGCAATGGCGGAACTTAGAGAACCCAAGTTGTCAATTACCACACTCGCAATAGTGATCATACTTCCTGCAGTGACAGCATTGTCTATTCCCAGTGCTGTGGTATTACTTGAGTTAGGGTTAGCAATTGTAATGACTCCAAAAGATCCCATTTGCTGACCTCCTGTAAAAGCATTGATAAAAACACCTGCACTATTTCGGTTTGTGATAGTGACATTCCCAAAGCTATAACTTGCACCTACATTTGAAATATTCACGCCTATTCCTGCTGCATTATCTACAGTGGTTAAGCCTGACACAGTAAAACTACCAGCTGAAACAAGGCTTAAATCAACGCCCTCAGATGCACTGTTTGCAGAATCAATTG
The DNA here is from genome assembly GCA_024280395.1 of Gammaproteobacteria bacterium. GTDB lineage: Bacteria > Pseudomonadota > Gammaproteobacteria > Xanthomonadales > Marinicellaceae > NORP309. Next base: position 19,966 of record JAJRQG010000039.1, read on the forward strand.
AATCTAAAGTAACGTTAACAGTCCCTGTGGTTAAATCAACGGCTTTGCCTGTCCCTGTTAATGCCATATTATTGATAGTAAGCAAACCAAAATTATTTCCCAGTAGTTTTGTAACAGCATTGCCTATATTAAAGCCTTTAAGTGCATTGCCTGATGATAAATTAATAGCCGTTGTTCCACTGGTGATTTCTGGACGTATTCCACCTGTAGTTGGTAGTGCCGTGCTATTGGCTGCCAGAAAAACAATGCCACATTCAGCAGCAATTGTGGTGCTTGATCCTTTACCAATGACTATTTGATTAGGAATTAAACTCAATGGCCCTGTGTAATTTCCAGCATCTAAAAATATACAATCTCCAAATGATGGGTCTCCTTGCATTCCGCCATTTTGCTGTGCCATAAATGCCCCTATCGAATTAAATGGGGTTGTTAATCTTCCATCTCCAGCAGTCATTGAATTGACAATGAACCATGAGGTCGTTCCAGAAAGATTAAATGTAACGTTAATATCAGCACTACATTGTGTTGCATTACAGATTTTATACACAAAAGTATCTGTTCCTGTATCAAGACCAGCAGGCGGATTATAGGTGAACGCACCTGTGGATGTGGTTATGCTTAAGTTTCCACCACCTGACGTCATTGTTGGTGCTGGATTCATGGCATTACCAACAGCCAAAGTTCCTGTTCCTGTTGCACCATTTAATAGACCTGATACTGTTGGCGTATTGATCTGTATATTGGTTGTTACGGGATAACTCGAATCTGCCTTGGCAGGAGGTGGGTTAAGTATAGTAATGGTAAATGATTGATTGGCAGAAGTATCAACACCACCATTAGCCGTACCACCATTATCCATGATATTAAGAGTAACAGTTGCACTTCCATTAACTCCCATAGCTGAAGTAAAACTTAAATCACCCATGCCATTCACACTGGGTTGGGTACTAAACAAAGCATTGTTGTTATTGCTCACATTGAAACTTAAAGTTTGCCCTGATTCATTGGCAGGACCTGCCGATATTGGAGTGGCCCAAGTAGTGATAGTATGTGCACCTGTGTCTTGATTAAAAGTTTGATCGGCTCCCTTGGTGAAAGAAGGAACATCATTGACTTGATTCAGTGTTATGGTAAACATCTGACCTGTAGAAGTATCTGATCCGCCATTTGCCGTCCCGCCATTATCCATAATATTAACCGTCACTGTTACTACACCCACTGCATCAGCGGCTGGTGTAAATGACAATTGTCCAGTATTGCTAATAGATGGAGCAGATAAAAATAAGCCTGGTGCTGTATTACCAGAAATATTCAGACTCAAAGTTTGCGCTGATTCATCACTTGGTCCAGCCGATAAGCTACTCGCCCAAGCTTGTGAATAAGCACCTGAATCTTCAAGCACACCAATATTGCCACCACTGGTAAAACTGGGTGTATCATTTACCGCAGTAACTGTGATAGTAAACATTTGAGTAGCTGAAGTATCAACACCACCATTAGCCGTACCACCATCGTCCATAATACCGACAATGACAGTTGCACTCCCATTTGCATTGGTCATTGGAGTATAGCTTAATGTCCCAGCAGAACTGACAGATGGTTGAGTGCTGAATAATCCATTATTGTTATTACTGACATTAAAACTAAGCACTTGTCCTGATTCGCTGGCAGGACCTGCAGATAAGGCTGTTGCCCATCCTGCAACCGATTGTACACCTGCATCTTCTAATACCGTTTCATCTGCTCCTTTAGTAAAGGACGGAACATCATTCACATCAGTAATGATAATGTCAAAAGTAATGTTTGCAGAGGTATCAACTCCACCATTAGCCGTTCCTCCATCATCCATAATGTTAATTGTTACGGTAGCTGTTCCCGCGGCATCAGCTGCAGGTGTAAAACTTAAATTTCCAGCCACATCAACCACAGGAGCAGATGAAAATAATGTTGAGTTCGTCACACTGACGATATTAAAACTGGTTGATTGCGCATTTTCATCAGTAGGGCCTGCTGCAATGGCTGTAGCCCACAACATTGAGTAAGCAGCAGAGTCTTCTAAAACCGTCACGTCACCACCACTGGTAAAAGTAGGTGCATCATTGACAGGATCCACTGTAATACTAACAGTTGCAGGTGCGGAATTAGCTTGACCATCATTGGCTACATAAGTGAAGCTATCATTGCCAACAAAATCTACATTTGGTGTATATATTAGACTAGCAGAAGTTGTATTGATAGGAGTCACTACAGATACAGAGCCATTAGGTGGAGGAGTTGCCACACTAAAAGTCAATGCATCACCATCTAAGTCAGCACCTGATAAAGTTATCATCAATGGTGTTTCTTCAAATATATTACCCGCCATAACATCCGTAGCAGTAGGAGCTTGATTTTCCACATCAACAACATCGATTCGTGCGGTAAACAAATCTTGTTCTAAATTTCCAAAAACTTGAGTAATATCAGAAAAACTCCCAGGCCCAGAATTATCTCCCGTCGGATCATTAATGGCAGTAAAACTACTCCAGTCACTTACGTCTCCATCAACAATAAAAGTAAACATGCCCCACACAACAGTAGAGAACAACATAACAGAGGCTAAAATGAGTACTTTGTTTTTATAAGCTTTGCGAGCAACAATAAAGACAATCAAGGTTAACAACAACAAAGACAACAATGAAAAGGTTGGTATAGGAAATGCAACCCCAAAAAATATCCCGCCACCACTGTTATTAACTATAACAATATCAGATGATGTTACTGACTCAGAGGTATAATATAATTTCACTGAAGTAGAGGAACGAATACCCAAATCAGAAGTATTCATTTGCATCTCAAAAACATCATCTCCATTGGTATTCGCATTTAAGCCCAATGCAGATGTAACAATGGCACTGCCAGCATCAAAACCAGCACCTGTACAGTCAAAGTACAATGAACTGCTAATAGCAATTGGTGAGCCGCTGGTTTCAATGGAAAGATATCCATCAACCCCATCAAATTGCGTCATAAAATCAGGTTGGAGAACAGTACAACCAGTGGCCATATTGTTGTCAATATCGATATAAACGTTGTAAGTCTTCTGTTGAGCTTGTGAAAAACCCGAACAAAACACAAACAATAACACTATGACATTCTTGATACTCACAATTATTCCCCTAATAAAATATAGTAAATCGCTAAATTCATAGCAAGATTTTATCACAAAAAAAAAATTTCAATTAGTACAAATGGTGCAAATATTTGTACAAATCAGAAACAAAGACTCAAAACCTCTCCATTTTTGAAGATTTAATGTAATTTTGAATAACTGTGTGCAAATATTGACTAGATTGTATAATCTTAAACCTTATCAAAATATCACAACATTAAATGCTCAGTTATAGACACAGTTTTCACGCAGGAAATTTTGCAGATGTGCTCAAACACACTGTACAAACTTTAATAATACAAGCCCTTAAACAAAAGTCCAAACCTTTTGTCTTTTGCGACACCCATGCTGGCGCAGGAAGATATGATTTAACAACAGAAGCTGGTCAAAAAATCGCAGAATACAAACAAGGCATTGAAACAATTTGGTTGCAAAATGATATTCCCGAAATATTAGACCCATATATCAACCTCATCAAAGAATTAAATCCCAATCGACAATTAATCAATTACCCTGGCTCACCGTTAATTGCTGATATGTTAATGCACAGAAACAACCGACTGGAACTATCTGAATTGCACCCAACCGATTTTATGTGGTTAAAACAAGAATTCAAAGAAGCTAAAAATATCAACATTGTACAAAAAGATGGTTATAAACACCTCATCTCAAAATTGCCGCCTATCCAACGCCGTGCATTAATCTTAATCGACCCACCTTATGAACTAAAAACAGAATACGATGATGTAATAAAAAATATTAAACTGGCTTATCGAAAATTTTCTACAGGAATTTATGCCATTTGGTATCCCGTAGTTTCACGCCAACAAGTTGAAGATTTTTCTTCACAATTTAAAAATACAGGCATCAAAAACATCCTAAGAATCGAAATGTGTATCAAGCCAGATAATGAAGAATACGGCATGACAGGCACCGGCATGATTATTATCAACCCTCCTTGGAAACTTAAAGAACAAATGCAAAGTATTCTGCCTTGGCTTCTGAAACATTTAAAACAGGATGACAGTGCTACTATAAAGATTGAAGCGTTAGTTCATGAATAGCCTGTTCAAAGCTAGAAGAGGGATTGGGGTGAACCTCTCCCAATTCACTGTACACCAGTTTACTGAGCACATAGATACAAAGGGAGCTAGTAGAATACATAGTTGAATACATAGGACACCCGTCCATGTAGGAAGAATACATAAAGAATACATAATACATAGGACACCCACCTTTGTAGGAATTAATACATAGGACACCCACCTTTGTAGGAATAATCTTACAACAAAATCAGAACTTTGCCACTGATTGTATTAACAGGTTTTTATAAAATAGTCTTTTTTAAGGATAAAATCATGACTTTACCAAGGAAACAACTCATATCCATCGAAGATACACCTTATTACCATATCGTCACTCGATGCGTTCGTAGAGCCTTCTTATGTGGCAAAGACAAATACTCTGGCAAGTGTTTTGAACACCGCCGACAACTGATTGTTGATCGGATAAAACAACTGGCTGAAGTATTCAATATTATGATTTACATCCCTGTAAATCCCACTTCGTGCCGCCTTCAGCGTTCAAATTTGATCCTGTCAAAATTAGTGATGTCTGTGCCTATGCCGTAATGAGTAATCACTACCATCTTGTTTTGAAGGTCAATTCAACCGAACTCTGGGATGAAAAATTCTTCTGGAAAGAATTTTCACGCAAGCCTTCATGGATGAAGGTGAAGCTCAGGGATGAGCTGAATAAAAAAGGGTGTTAATTAACTGGTCATCAATTTCAGGAATCATACCACTTTGCCAACGGTTTCTAGCGGGTGAGCATTTATCAAATCCTGAGCTAAACATGGTATACCTAAAAACAGCTGAATACCGTAAACGATTAATGTGTATCAGTAACTTCATGCAACTATTAAATCAATACATTGCAAGGCAAGCCAATATTGAAGATGGAGTAAAGGGTTGTTTTTGGGAATCTCGCTTCAAGAGTCAAGCATTGCTTGATGAACGAGCTTTATTGACTTGTATGGCATACGTAGATTTAAACCCGATTCGTGCTGCAATGGCACAGGCTCCAGAGGATTCAGATTACACATCAATCCAAGAGCGAATCAATAGCAAGAAAAGTACTCTATTAAACCTAGGTTTCGGAGAAGATGATATTCCTTTTGGACTTGGCGATTATTGTGCGTTAGTTGATTTAACTGGACGAGCCATTATTGCCAATAAGCGTGGTTATATACCCGAAGAATTGCCACCTATTTTAAACAGACTCAACCTTAATTCAACTACTTGGCTGGATGAATTAAATCAATTCAAAACCAAGGGCCATACTGCCGTTGGAACAGTTCAACAACTCAAAGATTTTTGCAAGTCTGTGAGCAAGAAATGGCGAACTGGAATTCAACTTAATCCAGCTTTAGAATAGCCAATACTCACAAGAAATTCAATGACACTTTTTTAGTGTGGAGGATTACTACGTTTCAAATAAGCCAATACCCTCTAATTTTCACACAACCTTTAAAAAAAAATTCATTTCCTCCATATATTTGAAATTTCTTAACAAAAACCAAGCCTTAAATATCGACTTTTAATTTGATTGGTTTTTTATATAAGGCTGTCCAATGTATTATCTCAATGTATTATCTCTTTTTAGTGCATCCTTAAATCTTCATTTGCCAATGAAATATTCTGAACTGGCTTTTCAAAACGATTAGTGCGATAATACGCGCCTTTAAAAAAACTGGAAAATGGCAATGAAATTTCTTGATGAATTAGGGGTACAAAAAGTTAATTTGGGTACTTGCTTTGATCACAATGAGTGGTCACAAACCAAAGATGCAGGTGTTATTGAATCTTTCAATCCTGCAACTGGCGAATTAATGGGTTCTGTTTATTCGGCCAATGATGCAGACTATGAAAAATTGGTCGCTAAAGCACAGGCTGTGTTTAAAGAATGGAAAAAAACACCGGCTCCTTTACGTGGCGAAGCAGTAAGAATAGTTGGCAATGCATTGCGCAAGCACAAAGATGCTTTGGGTTCATTGGTGTCTGCTGAAATGGGTAAAATCAAATCAGAAGGCGATGGCGAAGTTCAAGAAATGATCGATATGGCCGACTTGGCTGTAGGTATGTCACGTCAACTATATGGCAACACTATGCATTCCGAGCGTCCTGGTCACCGCATGTATGAACAATGGCATCCTATTGGCGTTGTTGGTATTATTTCTGCCTTTAATTTCCCAGTAGCTGTTTGGGCATGGAATGCTTTTGTTGCAGCAATTTGTGGCAATGTAAGTATTTGGAAACCATCTCCAAAAGTGGCATTGTGTTCGATTGCTGTACAGAATATCTGTAACGAAGCTTTGGAAGAAGCGGGTTTACCTCCTATATTTTTGATGTTTAATGACCATTCTAATGAATTGGCTCAAAAATTTGTTGATGATAAACGTGTTGCTTTGATTTCATTCACAGGTTCTACACCTGTTGGAAAGATGGTTGGCGTACAAGTCGCTAAGCGCATGGGCAGAAGCTTGTTAGAACTGGGTGGCAACAATGCTCTAATCGTTGATAAATCAGCTGATTTGAACATTGCCATACCAGGCATCGTTTTTGGTGCGGTAGGCACTGCCGGTCAGCGTTGTACAACCACAAGAAGATTATTTTTGCATGAAGACATAGCTGAGCAAGTTATTGAAAAATTGGTTAATGGTTATAAACAAGTTAAGATTGGCAATCCATTGAATGAAGATACATTGATGGGACCTTTGATTGATGAAGGTTCTGTACAAATGTTCTTAGATGCTGTTGCTAAAGCCAAAGCTGCTGGTGGAGAAATCCTAGCTGGCGGCACCCGTGTAGATGGCACAGGCCATTTCGTCAATCCTTGTATCATCAAGGCACAAGCCGATTGGGACATTGTCAAACACGAAACTTTTGCACCTATTTTGTATGTCATGACTTTCTCAGATATTGAGGAAGTGATTGAGCAACAAAACGATGTGGCACAAGGCTTATCCTCTGCTCTATTTACCAATGATTTACGTAACGAAGAGAAATTTTTATCTTCAATGGGCAGTGATTGTGGTATTGCCAATGTAAATATCGGCACATCAGGTGCTGAAATTGGCGGAGCATTTGGTGGTGAGAAAGAAACAGGTGGCGGACGCGAAGCTGGCAGCGACTCTTGGAAAGCCTATATGCGCAGACAAACCAATACCATCAACTATTCGACTGAATTGCCCTTAGCACAAGGTATTGTTTTTAATTTAGATTAATAGTTTACTTGGTATAGATAAAACAAAGGAGTTGGATTACCAGCTCCTTTTTTATATCGCAGATAGAATAAAAATGTATGATAGAATTTATTGGTAGAAAATTATTGCAGAAACTTCCTGCAGAAACTGCACACGATTTGAGCATTAAACTTCTGGGTAGTTCAATTTCTAATTTGGTCAAAAATAAACCAATTAAAAACCCCATTGAATTATTTGGCGTTAAATTTACCAATCCCGTTGGCTTAGCAGCAGGGTTTGATAAAAATGCAGATGCTGTGGCTGGTTTGACAAATTTGGGATTTGGTTTTATTGAAGTCGGCACTGTTACACCAAGACCACAAGTTGGCAACCCTAAACCACGGTTATTTAGATTACCCAATAACCAAGCAATTATCAATCGCATGGGATTTAACAATAAAGGTGTTGACCATCTTGTTTCTAATTTAAAAAAATCTAGATCCAATGTTGTTATTGGCATCAATATAGGAAAAAACAAAACTACTCCCAATGAATCTGCAGTAAATGACTACGTTCACTGCTTTAACAAAGTACATCAATTGGCAGACTATGTAACCATTAACATTTCTTCTCCCAATACAGTTGATTTACGTCAATTACAGGAAACAGAAAATTTACTAAAGTTGCTCAAAGAATTAAAAAAAGAGCAATTACAAGCTGAAAAATCATTCAATAAATATACGCCTATAGTGGTAAAAATCGCTCCCGATCAAGATATTGAATCAACTAAAATGATTGCGAAAACCATTAAAAATTCAGGAATGGACGGGATTATTTGTACAAATACTACGATTGATAAAAATAATTTAAAAAAAGATTCGCACCAAAAAGAAACCGGTGGGCTTAGTGGAAAGCCTTTGTTATCAAGGTCTAACGAAGTAATTAAAACCGTAAGAGCTGTTGTTGGCGAAGATTTTCCGATTATTGGAGTCGGTGGAATTTTGACAGAAGATGATGCAATGAGTAAAATAACCGCTGGCGCAAATTTGGTGCAAATATTTACTGGGTTTATTTACCAAGGACCGCAGTTAATTCAGTCCATCAATACAAAACTAAAAAAACAGACAAAATAGATTATATTACATGAAAGTAACCGAAAATTTTAACTTAAAAAAACACAACACTCTGGCCATTAATTGTCATTGTGACCAATTCATATTGATTGAAAACTTACATGACGTAGAAAAAGTCATTCCTTATGTTGGCAAGCAAGGATTATTTATTCTTGGATCTGGTAGCAACTTGGTGTTGACTAAAAATATAGAAAAACCGGTGGTTCATTTAACTCCTAGGTTTCATGCACGTGTTGTAGATGGCACAACAATAGTATGGGGAGGTTCTCTTTGGAGTGATTTTGTCATGTGGGCAGCCAAAAAAGGCTTGGGAGGCATAGAAAACCTAGCTGCCATTCCTGGAACTGTTGGGGCTGCACCAGAACAAAACATAGGAGCATATGGTTGTGATGTAAAAAACACCATTGCTTGGGTAGAAATATTCAACTACCGAACTGGTATCTTTCAAAGATTAAGCAACAGTGAATGTCGCTTTATGTATCGCACATCTGTTTTCAAAGAAACAGAAAACCCTTGGATAATAACGAGAGTTGCTTTTAATTTAACCAAAGATTCAGAAATTAATTTGTCTTATGATGGTATTAAGGAAGAGTTAAATAATAATAACATTATAGATCCAACATATTTAGATGTTGCTAATGCAATCACAACAATCAGGCAAAGAAAACTACCTGATTACAATGAAATACCCAATGTAGGCAGTTTTTATAAAAACCCCATTATTGATGAAAAGCACCACAAAAAATTGGCCCGAAAATACGATGACTTAGTTTCATACCCATTAGAAAACAACCACTTTAGAATAAGTGCAGCATGGTTATTAGAAACTTGTGGATTTAAAGGTCACAGAATGCACGAATGTGGATTTTCAGACAAACATGCCCTTGTTTTGGTTAATTATGGCGATGCAACGGGTAAGGAAATTATCAGTTTAAGCAAAGAAGCCATTCGAGCCGTAAATCAAAAATTTAAAATAAAGCTTAAAATAGAACCGCAAATAGTTTAATCGATGTGGTAAGTTGTAAGTTACATGTGCTTTCAAGTCAATTCAGATAAAACGCCTATTCATTTACAGGTTTTTAGTTGAGAGGCGTACAGTTTGGCGTTATTATCAACTTTCCTTGCAACTTTCAATAACCATGGTTTCTTGTTGTGTGTTCCCTTCATAAAACCACCTCTTCCCTCATGGTATGCTAAGTATTGATTGAATGCATCCCATTTAGACACCTTGGTTATTTTTTGTGTATTGGAAGTGTACCACCCTACAAAATCGATAGAATCTTTGAAACTATCACGATCGGCTCCTCGATTTTTAGTTTGTTTGACATATTCTTTCCAAGTTTCATTTAAAACCTGGGCATAGCCATAAGCAGATGATTTTCTTTTCCAAGGAATAAAACCTAGAAGTTTCTTTCTTCCAGGTTTTGCATCATAAGTAAAACCCGACTCTTGTTGAAGAATTGCCATTTGTACATGAATAGGTGTACCCCATTTATTTTTCGATTTCTTGGCATGCTTATACCACCTATGTTTTTGATCGAAAATTTCACATATATTATTGATATTATTAGGTTTTTTATGAGAACAAGAAACAATAAATATCAATGCATTTACAATATAAACAAATAGAAAAATAGAAAAAATCAGTCTAGAATGTTTATACTTGAACATACCATTCACTTAGTGTCTTGTGAGAGTTCTAATAGACTCATTAAAGCAGGAAATTGTCCAAACTTTTCAATAGCCTTAGCTGCTTCGTTTTTAAACTTATAGTAGTCTTTAGCTAACCACAATGTTTGTATCCATTCAAACCACATTAATTCGTTATTATACTGTTCTTTAAGATCTTCTGCAAATGACAATGCCTTTACAAAGTTTTCCATTGCACGGTAACAAATCAGTTCGCCAATTAAAAACTGAGGGTCTTTAAAAAGTTTTTGACTATTCTGATAGATTTCTAACGACAGGTCAAATTCTCTGTTGTGGAGGTGTGCATTTGCCAAACTAATATATGGTACACTATCTTTGCTCTCCAGTTTGATCGCATTTTTATAACACTCAATGGCTTGAGCCCATTGTCTCAAATCTCCATGTAAATTGGCACAATTTACCCATGCATCGGTATATTTTGGTTCAAATTTAAGTGCAGATTTAATATTCAACAACCCTTCTTCGTATAACCCAAGTGCGCGATTAACAATACCCAAGTTATTTAACACATACGGTTTGATAATTGACTTATTGAGTGCCTTTTTCAAATATATCTTAGCTTCTGAATATCGTCCAGATACGGCCAATGCTGAACCATAGTGCTCATTCAATAACACATTATTAGGGTCTATTTGTAAAGCTTTTTGGTATATTTTCAAAGCTTCAGAATGAAATCCATTCATTTGTAATCCAAGGGCTTTTTGTATAGTTTTATCCATTGACTATTTCTCTGCTGGGCCTTCATAAATACAACCAGAATTACAAGTTTCACACACTTCTACACGGGCCAACAACTTTAAACTTGGTTTTAACATTGTCCATATCCAATAGCATAAATTTTCGCTGGTTGGGTTTTCCAGGCCTTCAATATGGTTTAAACAATTATGGTCCAGAAGCTCATACAATGGATTGAATGCAGTTTTAATGTCTGAAAAATCTGCGACCCACCCTGTATCCTTTGGCACTTCTCCAGACATAGTTATGATTATATTAATCGAATGGCCATGTAACCTTCCGCACTTATGACCATCTGGAACATTTGGAAGCCAATGCGCAGCTTCAATTGTGAATTTTTTATATATTTCCATTTTTAATTTCTCTATTTTTTCTTCTTTACGTATAGAACCATACTGTGATCTATTAACTCATACCCATATTTATTTGCAACCTGAACTTGTAGTTCTTCAAGCTGTTTATCAAAAAACTCTTTAACTTCACCAGTCTCGACATCAACCATATGATCATGATGCTCTCCTGTGTCTAACTCATATACAGCCTGAGCATTTTCAAACTGATGTTTTACTACCAAACCAGCCGTCTCAAATTGATTCAATACCCGATAAATTGTCGCCAGACCAATGTCACTATTTTCACTTCTTAATTTTGTAAATAATTCATCTGCTGTTAAGTGCTCACCAGGATGTTTTTCAAAGTACTCTAGTACTTGTAATCTGGGCAGCGTAATTTTCAATCCTGCTTCTTTAATATCTTGACCTTTCATTTTTATCTCATATTTTTGTTTTATTCAAACTTAACTACAAATTTAACTGCTATTTAACGATCAATATTGTATCATTCCAACTATTATAAAGTTTAGTTATTGTTATGAAATCAAGCACAATTATCGTATCGTTATTTATTATTGTATTCTCAACTGGATGCATCTACAAAACACCTGTACAACAAGGAAATGTTCTTGTTCAAGAAGATGTAGACAACATTAAACCAGGAATGAGCAAACGCCAAATTGCTATTATTTTAGGTACTCCTGCTATTGCAGATCCGTTTAATCAAAATAGGTGGGACTATATCAATGCTTTTAAGTTAAAAGGTAAAATTGATAAAGTTAGAAAATTAACTCTTTTCTTTGAAAAAGATAAATTGGTTAAAACAGAAGGAAACTATTTCCCTGAAAAAAATAGCATTTCATTAGAAGGCAATGAAGAGAACACACAATAAACTAGGGAGAATGGATTATCCCCTGTTCTTTTTGTCTAACAGCGCGTTTTCTTCTTACTTCTTTTGGGTCTGCTAAAAGGGTTCTATAAATTTCAATTCTATCAAAGCTTTGAACTATATAATCCAACTTTTTAACCTGATTAAAAATGCCAACTTTATTTAAAGACAAATCAATTTCAGGATACAGTTCCAATATGTTAGATTGATGTATCACATCATCTATAGTACTATTGTCTTCTACTTCTAATTTTAAAATATTTTGTTCTTCTAACGTTGCATAAATTACTTCAACCGTAAACATGACTAGCCCTCTTAACAAAGTCAGATACTAATTGCTGAGCAATCTTACCAAACGCCCTTTGAAATGTACTGTTTAAAAAACCAGACTTAAAGTTAAATTCCAAGTGCAATTCAATTTTACTGGCATTTTCAGTTATATGTGTAAAAAACCAATTTCCAGTTAAGTTTTCAAATGGTCCTTTGATTAAACTTAGTTCTACCTGATAATTATTACTGCTTTTAACAAATATGTTTTTTGTAGTAAATTGTTTTTTAATGCCCGCCAAGCTAATAGTCATTCCTGCAATCATATTATCCGTTTGATTCTCAATTACATGTGATTCATGACACCACTTTAGAAACTCTGGGTAGGCTTTCACATCATTAACCAAATCAAACATGTTTTGTGCATTGTATCTAACTATGGCTTGACGATTAACTTGATGCATAAATAATTGAATGAAATAAAAAGTATATTCTACACAACATAAGTGCAATTTTTTAGTTTTTTTACTACAATCCTCAGCATGAGTAAGAAAAAGAAAAAAATACCTTCAAATGTTATTGCTGTAAATAAACGGGCAGGATATGAATATACATTTTTAGAAGATTATGAAGCAGGAATATCACTGTTGGGTTGGGAAGTAAAAAGCCTGAGACAAGTAAAAGTTCAATTCAATGAATCTTATGTTTTTATTCGCAATCACGAAGCACAACTGATTGGAACCCATATAACACCTCTACTGAGTGCTTCAACACATGTAGACACAGAACCAATGCGCCCTCGTAAATTACTCTTGCATAAGAAAGAAATTGCAAAATTAATTGGCGCAATTGAACGCAAAGGCTTAACTATTGTTCCTAGAAAATTGTACTGGAAATCTGGCAAGATAAAACTTTTGATGTCCTTGGCTAAAGGTAAGAACACACATGATAAAAGACAAACAGAAAAAGCCAGAGACTGGGATAGAAACAAAAGCAGAATTTTAAAAGCCAACCTCTAAGTACAATTTAAAAAATAATTCAACTGATATTTAAGCTTGAAATTACAAATGTAATTTGGAATGAATTAGTATTCAAAATATTCAAAATTTCACATAAAATAATGTGTAGTATTCCATGCCTAGTTTAAAATTTCCATAGCTATTTATCAAAATAAAACTGCTATCGCCAACATGCCAAGGGAACTTTTTGACCCAATGAATTAAGGGATATGTTGGTACAGTTTATTCCATAATTATCTTTTACTTGACTGGTACCTGCTTTTGCAGTTGCTGATATTGTATATCCATTTACTCCAGTAATTGCATAGCTATAATTATCTGATGCCTGCATAAACTCTGCTGTTCCTAAACCTAGGCTATTTCCATCTGTGCCACTCCCACTAATATTGATGGTATATTGATTGTAATTGGCGTTGTGCTTTTCTTCTGATGCCGCTAATTTCAACAAAGCACTTTGTGCAGCTGTTCTTTTAGATTTAACAACGTAGCGTTCATAACTTGGTATTCCGTATGATACTAAAATTCCTATTATCGTAATAACAACCATTAATTCAATAAGAGTAAACCCATCTTTTTTTTGTATCATTAAAAAGCTCCCATGTTTTTACCAATATACACGACCAAATATTTGCCATATTTTCTTGAATCATTTTCTTTAAGTGAAAATTTAGCAAAAATCTTCTCGCCTTTTTGCAAGTGGTTTAATTTTTTATACTGAAAAGTATTGTTAATAAAGGAATTTTCTTTATCATCCATCAAGTAGTGATATTTTTTTCCACTAAGCGTAATAATTTTTTTATCTAAATTAACTGAATCAAACGTTAGCACTTTAATACGATCAGGCATGCCTTGTGCATTTGCGGTTTTAACTAACAATAATGTGAATATTAATAATATTTTTTTCATGATCTACTCCAATTTTTATTCGATAATAATTCTATGCCAACTTCTACGACTCCATCGACTTGTACGGTTCAAAGTTATTTGTGTTCCACTTCCTGTAATACCAGAACCTGATAAGTCAAGATTCAAGAAAGATTGACCACCTCCAGGAAGAGTTAAATAGTTAAACCCAAGTACTAAATCATTAACCAAAAATCCATCTGAATTTCCAAAATCAAAGAAACTACCTTGTGATGGAGCTCCCCCTGATTTACCATCGATAATCATTACCCAACTTTTACCACCTGATAAACATGGATCGCCTGCATTTGGAATAATTGACGCAATTGTTAATAATTTTTCGTTGTTATTTCTACCTAGAAAACTTACTATTCTTTCGCCAGAAACGGGCAGTTTGATTTTCCAACTCTGAGTGGTATTTACACTTTTAGACGTTAGAGTACGCTTGTCTAAATTTGTTGATATAAACTGCTCTACTAGTCTTGTGTCATTGATGTTATATGTAGTAACCATTTGACGTGAATCTTTTAAACCAACGACATATTGATTCAATGGTTTAGCAACCCTATCTCCCAGTTCTAAATATTTTCCTGTGCCAAAAGCTACAATAACATTTTCTGTCCCGTCTTCAGGGGTTAAGATTCGTGGAGCAGTTGTGATGGCTTGATTTCGATTGCCAGAGAATAACAATTCTGGTTTGCTACTTAACGTACTTGTAAATATCTTCTGCATATCAAACCGATATACATTACCTGCCAAATCTCCTGCATATGCATAATCTGTACCTAGATCTGATTCATATTTTGGATTTAATGGATTTCCATCATAATTTACAAAATCTGCTGCTGCTGGAGGGCCCATTCCATTTGGGTTTTGTAAATTTCCAACATTATAATTCCATTTATGTAACAAATTACCAGTAGCCATATCTACTGCATATAATACTGATTGCTGATTATTGCTATTATAACCATTGGGAATCAATGCTATCCATTTTGAATCAGCTGTTGAGCTTTGATTAACTACCCTTGTAATTAACCCTCTTCCATATGAATAACCCATATCATCTGGCTCATCTAAATCTGAAAACTCCCAAAGCACCTTTGGTTCTAAACTTGGTTTATTACCCATATCCAATGCATAATAAGATTTACCACCTTTTCTTAATGAACCCAGTACTACTGTACTCCATTGGCCATTGATGTAAGCATCTCTTACATAGGGTGATGCATCTACAAAAGATTTATGGTTGTATTGTGGGTTTGCTAATTCGGATATCCCATCTAGACTTGCATATGGTATATATGCCCATAACTCATCACCACCAGAAATAATGCTTTCTAAACCCGTATCAAATGCATGCAACATCCCATCATTTGCACCTGCCAACACAACACTTTTTCTGTCTTTATTGGTGTTTTTAAATTCCGTATAACCATTTCCTAGATCAGCAGCAAGCCTTTCTGGAGATGAGGCACCCCATAAGTTGTCATCATAACTTGCAGATGGTCCTCTTATGATTTCTGCCTTTGCATGTATGATATCACCGAGCAAACTTTTTCGATCCCTAAAATTACCACCATTTTGATTTTCTAAAAGCTTGTCTCCCCTAATGTAATGAATAAAATCGTCTAATGTTACAGAATTATTGATTGCTACATTTTTATAGTAATCTGAGTTTAAAATTCTTGCAGTTTCAGTAGTTGACATTTCAACAGTATGAAATGGATGCTGAGTGTTTGTGACTTTATCATACGTAAAAATATTTCTTGTTGAATGATTCCTAGATGCGGATACAAAAGTGTTATTCATTGATGCGCATAATCCACCAGTTAATTTGCAATTTGCATCCCATTGCACGCTACCCAAACTTCCATCAGTATTAAGAGGCGCTGCTATTAAGAATCCACTCCAATCAGAGGTATCAAAGCCGGTTCTAAATGTTAATGAACTCGAAGATATAATACTTGATGAATTGCTACCAGCACTGGCGCGTCCTTTACGTTTAATTATATTTGCAACAATTTTATACAAGGACCTGGATAACTCAATTGGATCTTTAGCACTAAAATATTCACCCCTGCTATTCACTGATGCATGCCAGACATCATCAATTTTATTAATTTCTCCAAAAATTCTACTTTGTATCCTGTCAGAACAGTTGATTTGAAAAAATTGTGTCCCATTTGCATTTAATCTATAGCAAACAACTATTTGATTATCTGGCAAAAGGCAATTTTGAACAGAATATTGATTATTATTATTGCTGTAACACAGTTCATATTCGCATTGTATTTCATTTTGATTTGTATCAAAACACACATCTGCAATGCTTGGCCACTGGAGTGTGCCATTTCTTAACTTGGGTAAATCTGTATTTTGATCAAGTGATCCTTGAACACCAAGCCCAATATTAAAATTAACCATGTGCTGCCACGAAGCAGGGTCATTTTTTGGATTCCAAAATAGTTCATTATTAGCCCACCAATCTTGATTACTGGGTATATTTACAATATTACCATTCGAATCTGTATAATCTTCTATAAATACTGGGACATTATTATCTGAGTTAGCCCTTAAATCATTAGACCAATATTCAAATGCAATATCGGACAATGAACCTTTATCAACGCCCACATACATCTTACTTGGTAACGTATTCGGGTTGTAAATTTGTATACTCCCATCTGGTAATGCAGGTAATTCTATAGTTGAAGAATCAACATTTCCAATGGGGGTGTCAGCACCGTTCCAAGACCCATCAGAGATAGCAATATGGAAATTTTGTTGGCAAGATAACTCTTTACCAGAGTTTGAATCTAAGTAAACACTTTTTAATTTGAATATCTCTCCTGCTTTGACTGTTGCATTCCTCAAAGGCGTTCCTCCACTTGATGGAATACCATATAGCCAGTCAAAGAAATCTTTTCTGTGTTTGCCATCAAAAACTTGCATGTTTGGATTGTTATCAAATAAATTGTTGTTAATTTGTTGCCAATCAATTTTAAAATCAGCACCAAATCCAGAGAATGCTAGAGATACTGCTGATTTTGATAATTTTGCTCTTGTATTATAATAAGAATACCAATTTGCAAAATTCCTCTTTTCTGCAAATGTACTAATAACATGTTTGGTATAATTAGATGAGTCCCTCATAGCATCATCTCTAGGAGCATTATTTGGCCCATTCCATGTATAGTAAAATGCAGGATTTTGGTCATTATTTTGCCCTGCTTTGGCAAAATTTAAATTGTAACTTGTGTTAAGAAAATCTGGTTGATAGTCAAGAAATGGACGATAATTCTTACTCAAATCCACTCTTGGAACTAAATTCCCTGCTACATAAAAACCATCCGGCTTTGCATCATTAAAACTAGCATTGGGCATAGGATTACCATCTGCTTTCATTGGTGGAGTGTAATTTATGTCAGGGTTATAATATATCTGATTATAGTCACTTGATGTAAAACTTATTTTATCCGCATCGAAACTTTGTGAATCCGGCATGTATGCCCATGACATTGAACCTGAATCATCAAAAGTTACTGCTAATGCAGGAGGAACCGATTGATTTAAAAACAATGGAGTATCCGTTAATTGTAAAGGTTGAGCCTCTAAACTTGTCATTGAAAATAACAGTAAAAGAACTATAACTCTTGGAAAATTTATTTTGTTCATCATAATTTAACTCCTCTATTGTGCAACTGAAACGACTGATTCAAAGCCTGTGTACATGTTTCCAGTTGTATCTGTTGCCTTACTGATTATTCTGTATTTCTGTATTTTCAATCCGCCACTGCTACTGCCAGAACTATCATCATCAAACTCTCCAAAAACACCCGACCCTGCTGGATTTATGTATTCAATAATATATTTTGGTTCCTGATCCAAGGCAGCTCCTAAATAACTTCCTATATTAACCCCATCGGGATGTGTAAATCCATCATTCAAATTTCTATTTGACTTGAAGTTACGTACAATTAATGACCTTGCTTCTACTACAGGACCAATGCCTGGAGAAAGTAAGGTATTATTACTAATTTGATAATATGTATGCAAATAATTTTCTCCAGCTCTTAATATAGTTAAAGCAGCTGCATCTGCAAACTCTCTATTCTTTAGGCCTGCAGCCATTTTTTCTTGTAAAATTGCAGATTTCATCGATGTAATGCCAATTATTGATATTATTAGTAACAATATTATCCCAATTACTAGAACCGCACCTTTTTGCTTTAATTTATTCGTTATTTTATTCATTTCCTAATTCCTGTTCATTGCTGACTATTCTTTAAGTCAATCACTGCTAAAAATTCTCTCCGGTGTAACTTTTCATTATTCTGGTTTGATATCATATTGCTTGCTGGTGTTATCAGGTTACTGCCTTCCAAACTGTAATAATATTTTTCATTGCTCTGTCTACTACTATTGTGAACTGAGTTTAACAATAAATGTATCTCAATTAAGTTAACACCTCTCCAACCACAACCTGTTACATTAGAAAAACCGATTGCCTCAGCACCATCTGGAACAGGTTTACACTCATTTACATTAAGATCTTGTACATCAGTTGCGGTTAAATATTTTGTAGTCGGCGGGGTAAGACCTAGATCGAGTGCATACAATACATCAAATTTATCAACCCCTTCTATTACTGCATTTATGGTTCCATTAATTACCGAATATAAGGTAGGTATATTTCTACCATCAACAATATTATTTGCTACATAGTAAGTGGTTGTAACCACATCGCTATCTAAAGAAAAAAGCCTTGATAATGCAAATGAATCTCCAGAAAATTCCTGGCCCGCCGGTACAGAAACTCTTATAACACCAGTATTGTTTTCTATCACAGTAGCCGCATAAACAGGACTGTCATTACAACTGGCAACAATAGCAATATCACCTACATCAATATTGTTTATTGCATTCGTTAGAGACCAAGCTGTTGGAGTGATATCAAAGGCATTTGCTCCAACAATTTCTGTTATCGAATCTACTTCGATACCATTACCCCTAATATACCTTACCGTTAAAACGTCAGTATTTGCAATTCTGTCCCCTTGCCCAGTACCGATGACAGGAATGGTATAGGAAGTATCCGAACCTGATGAAGCAAATGATGGACTACATGAAGTTGAATTGCATTCATGCCCATGAATTAAATTAGCGGTATCAAAAAAGAAATTTGCTGTATCTACAGGAACACCAGGAAAGATTGGATTAGCTGTATACACTCGCCATGGGCGTTGTAACACACCTCTAACACTACTTGCAGGATCAGGATCCTTGCTTTCCGCACCTGAACTCATGCAATATTGAAATCCAGCTTGTTCTATGTTTTGTTTCATACTCATGATTGAAAAACGTCCGTTTTCTTGTATTCTTGCCAACCCATTTTGAGTTTTATTTAAGTCAGAAGTATTGTCAAAAACTTTTATCAAACCAGCTACTAAAACCAGACCAATAAAAACGGCTACCATTAGTTCTACAATAGAAAATCCTGTTTGTGTGCTTACATTTATTTTAGATCGATTATTCATATTTAAAATCCATAGTCTTCATGGTTTAACAACTAATGATATGGTTTGTGTTGAGTCAGCACTCGCCTGGTTTGATTCAACCCAAGATATTGCTACAGTACAAATTCCACTATAGGGGTGGATTTGCAACCCTAGATGTGCTTCGCAGATAATTGTTCCTGTAGCATTGGGTAGAAGTTGTGTCAGAAGGTTGGACCACAATTGCAAATCTCTAGAAGTTAAATTTGCAGGTGTACACGGAGTACTTTTTCCACACATAGTAAAAACGCTCGCATATCCTGCGTTGTAATTATTAACATTGTAGTTGTTAGCTTTTACTGATAGCGGATTAGCTCGCATCATATCTGACATAGATGCAGCTAAAAAAATGGCTTGGGATCTCATATATCCATTATGATTACTTTTTACTGATACCGTCATCACACCTGCTACACCCAATAAACCGAATGAAAATACAATCAATGCAATTAATGTTTCTATTAATGTAAATCCTGTATGTTTAGGATTATTTGATTTCATGTCTATAAATACTCCCATTAAAAATTTGAATGTGTTGAAATACTACCTGATAGAGCAATTTCTATCACTGATGTTCCATTTATTTCTGCATGAGAAATCTCTACTGAGTTTGGCCCCGCTAATGAAGCACCCAAATTATTAAACACAAATTTATCGTTTGCAGACCCTGTTACTGAAATAGTCGTATAACCATTTATTTCATCTTCATCCCTAAGCAAAACATCATTATCGCTCAAGCTATAGGACCCATTTCTATTTTCATCAATAAAAATAGTCCATCCTTTGGCCCAACCACCTACCTTTTGCTCTACCACTACTTGGTGGCTTGTGTTTATTGCCGTAATTCTTGCAAATGACAAGTCAGTTATGAAACTATTAACTTGATTTTTTACATTTTGCCGAATAGAAAAATCTCGATAACTTGGAACAGCATAAGCCAACAAGATTCCAACTATAGCCAATACTACTACCAACTCTACCAAGGTAAAACCAGACTGATTTTTAGTAATTTTATTCATGTAAACATTAAATAATTATTTAAACTGCAATACTATCTTTGTTAATTACAAATTGCAATTATTTTAGATTCAATAATAATTGAACGGTTGATTTATTTGGATGAATGGTCAATTCAATTGATCTGTTTGAGCCTAAGTTCTTTGGGCAAAGCAAAAACCATGTTTTCAGGCTCGCCATCTAATTCTTTAATAGTTATATTGCCATTGTTTTCAGTTAAAAAATTTAATACATCATTAACCAATTTTTCAGGAGCAGAGGCGCCAGCTGTAACACCGATTGACTTAACATTATCAAACCACTTTACATCTATACATTCTGCATCATCAATTAGATAAGCATTAACACCTTGTCTCTCAGCCAATTCATGTAAACGATTAGAATTAGAACTATTAACACTACCAACGACCAAAACCAAGTCGCAATCTTGCGCCAAATGTTTAACTGCAATTTGCCTATTTTGTGTGGCATAACAAATATCATCGTGTTTTGGGCCTTGAATTTGAGGATATTTTAATTTTAACTCTTGAATGATGTCTGCAGTATCGTCTAGTGACAATGTAGTTTGTGTGACGTATGCCAATTTATGATTGGTTTCAATAGCAAGTTTTTTGACATCACTTATAGACTCAACTATATAGACTTTTCCTGTTCCTTTTTCTTTATCCCATTGCCCAATAGTTCCTTCCACTTCAGGGTGTCCTTGGTGTCCTATTAAAATCAAATCATAATTACTTTTACAATAACGAATAACTTCCATATGCACTTTCGTCACCAAAGGACAAGTGGCATCAAACACTTTAAAGCCCCTTTTTTTTGCTTCATATCTAACTTGTTGTGAAACACCATGTGCTGAAAATATGACGATATTCTCTCCATTGGGAATTTCATCTAATTCTTCAACAAAAACAGCACCTTTCTCTTTTAAATTATTCACCACAAAACGATTATGAACCACTTCGTGCTTAACATAAATCGGTGCGCCAAATAATTCTATGGCCCTATTGACGATTTCTATGGCACGATCAACACCAGCACAAAACCCTCTAGGATTAGCTAGACTTATTTTCATTTGTTTCTTTTGCTCCCCAAATTAAATCTAAAATCAGAAAGAACGCTCCTATACTGATCGCAGTATCCGCAACATTGAATGCAGGCCAAAAGTTATTTTTGTAATGCGCCTCAATGAAATCAACCACATAACCCATACTAAGTCGGTCATACACATTGCCCAAAGCTCCACCAATAACAAATACCAAGCCCAAATTCAAAAATTTGGCTTTAAATTCACTTTTCTTTAACCAAAACAATAACCAAACAACAATAACTAAAGCAACAATACTAATGCCCCATCGTTGCCAACCAGATTGATCTGCCAAAAAGCTAAATGCCATGCCTTCATTGTGCATTAATGTCCAGTTTAGATAGTCATTAACGACTACTGCTTCATATATTTTCAATGAAGCTGTAGCAATAGTTTTAGTCCATTGATCCAACAAGAAAACAATTGCACTAATCGGCAACCACCATAGACCTGATTTCGAACTCAAATTAGGCATAAATTCTCACTTCACCTTGGCCTTCAATATTTTCAATACAACGACCGCATAACTCAGGGTGTGTTTTATTCTTGCCTACACTTTCTCGCTTGTGCCAACACCTAACACATTTTTCACCCGAGGCGACATCTGCAACAATATAAACAACACCCTCTTCTAGTTGACATTCTTGGGCATTATCTGGTTTATCTGACAATGGCAATATTTGCGCACCAGAAGTAATCAATACAAACCTCAATTCATCGTTAATAACCTTTAATTGTTGATAAGTTTCATCTTCAACATAAATTTTCACCGATGCATCCAATGAAGAGCCGATATCACCCTTGATGCGCAATTGTTCCAATAACTTCGTATTGGCATTGCGAACATCTCTTAAAAGTTCCCAATTTGCATCACTAAATTGTTTATTGTCAGCTAGTTGAGGAATATCGTACCATTGTTCAAATAGGATATTTTCTTGGTTACCCAATAATTTCCAAATTTCATCAGCTGTGTATGTCATAACTGGAGCCATCCAGCGAATCAATGACTGCAATATATGGTGCATGGCTGTTTGTGCTGAGCGTCTTGCCGGTGAATCTGTTTTTGTTGTGTACAATCTATCTTTCAATACATCTAAATAGAAAGCACCCATGTCTTGCGAACAGAACGAACTCATTTTTTGATAAATATTGTGAAATTGATACGAATTATAATCATCAATGATTTCTGCTTGTAGCTGTCCTGCTTTGCGAATAGCCCATTGATCGAGCAATGTACAGTTTTCAACATTCAACAATTGAGTCGAGGCGTCAAATTCATTCAAATTGCCCATGAAAAATCGCGCAGTATTGCGAATACGTCGATAGCCATCAGACACACGCTTCATGATCTCATCAGAAATCGTGATTTCTTTAGAATAATCAGCCGATGCACACCACAAGCGTAATATATCAGCACCATAGGTATCAATCAACTGCTTTGGCGCAATGATATTACCCAATGATTTAGACATTTTTTTACCATCTTTATCGACCACAAAGCCATGGGTTAAGACTTGTTTATAAGGTGCTCGCCCATTTATTGCGGTACCAGTCAGCAATGATGAATGAAACCAACCACGGTGTTGGTCAGAACCTTCAAGATACAAATCAGCAGGCTCACGTAAATAATCTCGCGCTGTTAGAACTGCAAAGTGCGAAACACCTGAATCAAACCACACATCCAATACATCTGTTGTCTTTTCATAATCATCTGCATCATCAATCAAATCACTGGCTTGCGCGTCAAACCATGCATCGATACCATCTTTCTCGACCATTTTGGCAACGCGTTCCATTATTTCTAGAGTACCAGGATGTAATTCACCTGTTTCTTTATGGGTAAATAAAGTAATCGGCACACCCCAAGTTCTTTGTCTTGAAATACACCATTCTGGGCGATTTTCAATCATGGAATAAATACGCGATTCGCCCCAATCAGGAATCCATTTTACATTTCTAATTTCTTCTAAAGCATCCTTTCTTAAATCTTTTTTATCCATACTAATAAACCACTGCGGCGTAGTTCTAAATGCTGTTGGAGATTTATGCCTCCAGCAATGTGGATACGAATGATTGATATCTTCATAGTTTAATAAAACATTTTCTTCTTTCAATAATTCAACAATTGTCTTATTGGCCTTCCATATATACTGTCCACCAAATATTGGTGTACTTTCTAAATAAACACCATTGCCACCCATTGGATTATAAACTTCAATTCCATACTGTTTTCCCACATTAAAATCTTCAACACCATGACCTGGTGCAGTGTGCACTGCTCCAGTTCCCGCCTCAACCGTTACATGTTCGCCAAGAATAACCGGAACTTGTCTGTCTTCATAAAAAGGATGTTGTAACTTAAGTCCCTCTAATTTTTCACCCGTAATTGTTGCCAATATATTTGCTTCAAAACCATATTTAGCACAAACATCATTGACCAAAGCCGTTGCGATGACTAACACATAGTCTTTATGACCTTTAACTAAAGAATATTCTAATTCTGCATTAAGTGATACAGCCATAGAAGCTGGCAAAGTCCAAGGCGTGGTTGTCCAAATAGGAACGGCTACTTCATCAGTTATATTTTCAACTCCAAATGCCGCATAAAGTGCATCCGCATCAACCACAGCATAAGCCACATCAATGGCGGGAGACATTTTATCTTGGTATTCAATTTCAGCTTCTGCCAATGCCGAGCCACAATCAAAGCACCAGTTAACCGGCTTAACGCCTTTTTCTACATGCCCGTTTTCAACAATTTTACCCAAAGCACGAATCATATCGGCTTCGTATTTAAAATCCTTGGTCAAATAAGGATTATCCCATTCACCAATTACACCCAAACGCTTAAATTCAGCTTTTTGAATTTCAACTTGTCTGCCGGCATATTCTCTGCATTTTTGTCGAAAGGTCTTGGCATCAATTTTTTGCCCAACTTTGCCATGCTTTTTTTCCACCTGAATTTCAATCGGCAAACCATGACAATCCCAACCAGGAACATACGGCGCAGAAAAACCTGACATCATTTTAGATTTAACAATAATATCTTTTAAAATCTTATTAAGTGCATGTCCTGTGTGCAATGAACCATTAGCATAGGGAGGGCCATCATGCAAAATAAATTGCGGCCTGTCTGCACTTGCTTCTTGAAGTTTGTGGTATAAGTTTTCGTCATCGCACTTTTTTAACCAGTTTGGTTCTTTTTGCGCCAAGCCTGCCTTCATTGAGAATTTGGTTTTGGGTAGATTTAAGGTATCTTTGTAATTATTGCTCACGCAACGCTCCGTTATTGTTGTTTCTTAAAATAAAGACGTGTTTTTATCACATCGTCTTTTATATGTCTTTTTAATTCATCTAAGCTATCGAATTTTACTTCATTTCTTATTTTATGGTAAAACAAAACTTCAACATTTTGTCCATAAACTTGTTTATTGAAATCCAGGATATGCACTTCAAGTATATTTGTTGAGCCATTGACGGTCGGTCTAGTGCCAATACTGGCTGCTCCTAGGTATGTTTTCGTAGAATTTAAAACAACTTTTACACAGAATATTCCAGCTATGGGCAACACTCTTTTACCCAATTTCAGATTGATTGTTGGAAAATTTAACTCTCTGCCCAATTGCTGACCTTTGCTTATTTTTCCTGAAATTGAATATCTTCTACCCAAATAAGATTTTGCTTGATCGAATTTTCCATCTCTAAGCAATTGTCTAATGACTGAGCTACTTACTCTTGACCCTTTAATTGAAACCGTTTCAATAGAACTCACTGATACATTGTATCGCTGACAATGATTTTTCAAGAATTCAAAATCGCCTTCTCTGTTCTTGCCAAATCTAAAATCATCACCGACGACAATATGCTTGGCATTAAGTCTATCCAATAGAATTTGTTGAATAAAATCAATAGCGCTAAGCTCTGCTAAATTTTTATTAAAATTAAGTACACAGAAATTTTCCACACCCAATGTTTTAAGCAACTGATATTTGGTTTTAAAAGGCGTTAAAATTGCAATATTCCCCTTCCCCGCAAAGTATTGGGAGGCCAAGGGCTGCATACTGACAACCACGGATTGTAAATTTGAGGGTTGGGCGATTTTTGTCACACAATTAATCAAAGCCTGGTGGCCAAGATGAATGCCATCGAAATTACCAATAGTAATCACTGAAGATTTAGTGCAGGTTAAATACCGAGGGTACCTAATAAATTTCATTTGTGCACCAACAAATCTTTAAATTTTATTTTCAACAGACCTAAAGATCCAAAATATACAACAACGCCCAAAACAATACACAACAATAAATACACAAAACGCATTGTTCCAGTTTGAACAGACCAACTTCCCAACGAATTAAGCAATAAAAAAATTGAAGCTGCCATGATTGCACTGGCTAAAATCAGTTTAGATACAAAGGGCCACTGAATAACGCCAGTGGGAATAATCGACTTCTTTTTTAATCCATTGTACAACATAAACGTTTGCATCCAACCTGAAACAGCACTTGCCAATGCCAATCCCACATGCAATGCAACAAAATCAAAATAAATCAAAATGCCCACAAATAGGAAGTTTAAGACAATATTGGACAACATGGCAACAATACCGATTTTCACAGGAGACTTGGTGTCTTTTCGAGAGTAATAGGCAGGCAATAAAATTTTATTAATGATAAAAGCAGGCAATGCCAGCATATAAGCCATTAAACTCAATGCTGTCATTTGACTGTTACTCTCACTAAACTCACCTCGTTGAAACAACGTGGTCACCACTTCATTTGCCATTACAATCAATGCAACAGCAGCTGGTATGGCGATGAAGAAACCCAGATTTAACGCCCAGCGCATGGTCTTAACAAAATCTTGCTGATTATTTTTCGCATACTGCCTGGACAAAGTAGGTAATATGACCGTTGAAATAGCGATGGCAAAAACACCCAAAGGAAACTCAAGCAGTCGTTCAGAATAGTAGAGAAACGCCACACTGCCCGTAACCAAATGTGTTGCAATAATCGTGTCAATCAATAAATTTATTTGCGCAATAGAAGAGCCAAACAAAGTGGGCACCATTAACTTCATGACTTTTTGAACCTTGCTGTCTTTATAACCCAGTTTAAAATTAGGCAACAAACCCAATTTCAATAACGATGGAACTTGCACCATTAATTGTACAACACCTGCAATCAACACACCAACAGCCAAAGATTTCACAGGAATATCAAAACTATCGCGCAAATAGAACATACATGCAATCAAAGAAACATTCAACAAAATTGGAGTGGCGGCTGGAATCGCAAATTTTTTGTGCGTATTTAATATGCCACCTGCCAACGAAACCAGAGTTATTAATGGAAAATAAAACAATGTCATTCTCAACATATCAATAGATCCATCTATGACTTCTGGCCTCTGCTCAAACCAAGAATGAGCAAACAATGACAATATTTGTGGAGCAAACAACTCCATTAACATCCATACAATCAATACAATTGCAAACAAACTCCCTGCCACTTTATCAATAAATAGCTTTAATTCTTGTTTAGATTGATTCGCTTTTATTTCGTTTAAAACAGGGACGAATGCCAATGCAAATGAACCTTCTGCAAACAACCTGCGCATGAAATTGGGAATCTTAAAAACCACCAAAAAAGCATCAGCCCAAGCCGTAGCTCCAAAAAATCCAGCCATTAAAATATCGCGAATAAAACCACTAATACGCGACAAAAAAGTAAATAGGCTTACAATTGCAGTTGATTTAAAAAGACTCATTAATAAAAACGTTTAATTAGAGAAGGAATTTTATGAATAATTGTTAATAAATCCTATGTATTATTGAAAAATAGGAGATTTTATACGATGATTAGAATTAAATGCCATTTTAAGCTGTTTTGATATTCAAAATATTGACTAAATAGTCGACAAGTGTAAAAATGCGCGGCTTAATTTTAAACACACCGAGATAACGGAGAAATTCATGGCTAACTCAGCACAAGCTAAAAAACGTGTAAGACAAGCAGCAAAAAGACGCGTTCACAATATGGGAATTCGCACAGAAGCAAGAACATTTATTAAAAATGTTGTGAAAGCAATTGAAGCAGGCGACAAAAAGCAAGCCCAAGAAATGTACAACAAAATGATACCTGTTGTTGACAGAGTCGCCGGAAAAGGCATCTTTCACAAAAACAAAATTGCCAGACATAAAAGTCGCTTAAATAACAAAATTAAAGCAATGGCATAATATATTACCCTTATTTCAGGTGTTGCAAACACCATCAGCACCTGAAATGACAGCTTTCTATCCAATTTTTTCATCTTTTTCGAATAAAAACTACTTTATACATGGATTTATGAACTTGTTCACAGTTTTTTAACAAAATTTATTATACAATGTGTGCAATAATTGAATTATTGTAGAACATTTATGAACTTTACTGACAAACTGAAGGTGCAACATTTACAAGTTGGCATGTATATAGCCAAACTTGATAGACCTTGGCTTGAAACTCCATTTCCTTTTCAAGGGTTTTATCTTCGTACTAAACATGAAATTAGTGATGTTCAAAGATTCTGTGAGTTCGTCTACATTGATGGCAACAAAGGAACTCAAACTTACAAAGAATCAGAAATTGGAAAACCTTCTCCTTTACTTGCAAAAGAAAATGCAAGAAAGTCAAAGTTAGTTTCTTCATCAGATTTAAAGAAAATTGTTTTTAATATTGGCAAATATAGTCAGCAAACAAAACCTTTTAAAAAAGAAATCAACAATGCAAAAACTTTATTTTCAGACTTAGCACACTCTGTTGAGCAAATTAGTTTTAATATTCGCGTAGGAAAAAAATTAGACATTTCTGAGACAAAAGCCCTAACAAGGTCGGTAGTTAGTAGTGTAATCAAAAATCCAAACACAATGATATGGCTAAGCCGACTCAAGGACCAAGGCGACTATACCTATAATCATTCATTAAGATGCAGTGTGTTGGCTTCTGTTTTTGGCCGGCATTTAGGACTAACCGAAGAAGAATTGGTTTCTTTGGCTACAGGAGTATTATTGTCAGACATAGGAAAAACCAAAATAAGTAGACAGCTTTTAAACAAAACAGAACAACTGACAAAATCAGAAATGATTTTATTAAGAAGTCATGTTGAATTGGGTGTTGAAATGCTAGCAGCTGAAAATACCGTTAACCACACTACCTTGGTAATAGTTGAAACACACCATGAAAGATATGATGGATCTGGCTATCCTTATGGCTTAGTGGGATCTGAGATTCCATTCTTTGGTCAAATTTCTGGTTTAGTCGATGTCTTCGACGCCATTACTAATAAAAAATCTTATGGCAAACACATGACATCAGCTCAAGCCATGGATTGGTTATACGCTCAAAGAGATAAATTATTCTCCAGTAGCTTGATAGATGATTTTGTACAAGCAATCGGCCTGTATCCAGCTGGAACTATTGTAGAACTAACTGATGAATCAGTCGCATTAGTTGTATCTCACAACCCTGACAAACGATTAAGACCTGAAGTTTTTTTGTTAAAAGATAACCAAAAAAAGAACTTACAATCTACAAAAACAATAGATTTGTCAAAAAGAGCTTTCATGTCAAAAATTGACAGACCGATGGTTAGAAAAGCGATTCTACCTGAAACCTTAAACTTAACAGGCGAAAAAATTTCCGAAGCTATACGCGGAAACAGTAAAGTTAATAAAGTATTCTTTGGCTAGTTAACAAACCATTTCAACCGTATAATCATAGAGGGCAATAGATACTCTAATCATGTTGCCCTTTTTTTATTTGTATTAAAAAAATAATTTATAGCAGACAGTTAAGAATAGTTTTTCGGGTATAATAAAACATCAAAAATTTAACAATACTCAAAATTCATGAAAAACTACCTACAATTACTTGATAAACTCCTCACTCAAGGAACCACTAAAACAGATAGAACAGGAACTGGTACAAAAAGTATATTCGGTCATCAAATGCGCTTTGATTTAAACCAAGGATTCCCATTAGTTACTACAAAAAAATGTCATTTGAAATCAATCATTCATGAACTTCTTTGGTTTATTGCTGGTGATACCAATATTAAGTACCTACAAGACAATGGCGTACGAATATGGAACGAATGGGCTGATGAAAAAGGCGAACTGGGACCTGTGTACGGTCACCAATGGCGTTCTTGGCCAACTCCTTCAGGCAATACCATTGATCAAATACAAACCGTCATTAGTCAAATTAAAAACACACCTGATTCAAGGCGCATCATTGTTAGCGCTTGGAATGTAGCAGACATTGAGAATATGGCTTTACCCCCTTGTCATTGTTTGTTTCAGTTCTATGTAGCTGATAACAAATTGTCCTGCCAACTGTACCAAAGAAGCGCCGATGTTTTTCTTGGCGTTCCTTTTAACATTGCTTCTTATGCATTATTAACAATGATGATGGCACAAGTGTGTAATTTAAAAGTTGGTGACTTTGTACACACTATGGGTGATACACACCTCTATTCAAACCACATAGAACAGGCAGAATTACAATTAACTCGAGATACTTTTCCACTTCCACAGATGATAATAAATCCAGATATAACCAGTCTATTTGATTTTACTTTTGATGATTTTGAGTTAATAAATTACCAGGCTCATCCTCATATAAAAGCTAAAGTTGCTGTATAAATGATTAAAAACAACCTCACTTTCATTCTTGCAATGGATGAAAACAATCTTATTGGTGATAACAATGATTTGCCTTGGAAACTGCCCGCTGATTTAATGTATTTCAAACAGAAAACCTTAAATAAAATTATTCTAATGGGCAGGAAAACCTGCGAATCTTTGCCTTTTGTTCTACCAAAACGTAGAAATGTCGTTCTTACAAGAAACATAAACTTTTCGAGACAAGGCTTTGAAATTATTTATAAATTAGATTCTATGAATGATTTAACAGATGAGATAATGGTTATCGGTGGCGCGATGATTTATAAATTACTAATGCCTTATGCAAATAAATTAATGATTACCAAAATCCACCACCAATTTAAAGGGGACACACACTTTTCTTGGAATGAAAAAGACTGGAAATTAATAGATACAATATATAATCAAGCCGATGAGACAAATAAGTTTGATTACAGTTTTTTGACTTATCGGCGCATTGATTAATTAATAAGTTTTCCGCAGACGAACGTGGATTGACGCAAATAATTGTATTTGCCTTAACGAAACTAGAAATCAACAACGAAGTACAACGATTTTTTAATTGAAGTTCAAAAGCAAGGTGTGATATGTTCCACTATTTCACGTTTTTATTACGGAATTTCAAGTCTATTGTTTTTTGATCAAAGCGAATTTAAAGTGGTTGTTTTTCATTCCAAGCACCAATGTGCAGATGAAGGTTTCTACAATAACCATTATTTCCTATGGTTGCAACAACACTTCCAGATTTTACAAGCTCACCAATTGAGACTGTAATATTAGCAACATGAGCAATTAGAACCTTAGTACCATCTGACATCTTAAAAGTAATTGAACTCGCTCTTCCAGGGGTCATGATTCCAGGTTTATTTGTTATATTATTTATGTGAATGGACTCAATAGTACAATCACATGGAGCCAATACACTTATACCAAAACCAAACCAATCTTCATTTTCATGTCCTTTATTTTTACATGACTCTACACATTAATCCTGTTTCATGCTTTTGGTTCTCATGATTTGAGAATCCACTGGCTTAAACTAGCGTTTTCAAAGGTTAAAGGTGACACATGCAACAAGAAAATATTAGCTTTTATGA